>JAIECC010000447.1 GCA_029068665.1 Lachnospiraceae bacterium | reverse complement strand
ATTTACATTATTTTACAATACCGCAGTTAAAAAAACAAGGAAAAAGAAAAAGCTATTTCCTTTTTTTGCATATAATGGTATAATACAAAAACAGAAAAGAAACTGAAAGGAGATTAGGACATGGATTTTATGGAAAATTATAAGCTGTGGTGTGAGGATTCTTACTTTGATGATGCAACCAAAGCTGAATTACTGGCAATTAAAGATGATGAAAATGAAATTAAGGAACGTTTTTATAAAGATTTAGAATTTGGAACCGGAGGTTTGCGGGGCATTTTAGGTGCCGGAACCAACCGGATGAATATTTATACAGTCCGGAAAGCAACTCAGGGACTGGCCAATTATATTAAAATTGCCAAGGGTGAGAGTAAGGGGGTTGCCATTGCTTATGATTCCCGCCGGATGTCTACGGAGTTCGCAGATGTAGCGGCATTGTGTTTAAATGCCAATGGGATTCAGGCATATGTATTTCCTTCTCTGCGTCCTACACCGGAATTATCCTTTGCAGTTCGTGAATTAGGCTGTATTGCAGGTATTGTGATTACTGCCAGCCATAATCCGCCGGAGTATAATGGATATAAGGTATACTGGGAGGATGGAGCTCAGATTACTCCGCCTCATGACAAGAACATTTTGGCTGAAGTGGCAAAGGTTACGGATTATCATCAGGCGCTGACCATGGAAAAGGAAGATGCCATGGCAAAAGGCTTATACCATGTAATTGGTTCTGAAATCGATGACCGTTATATGGAGGCATTGAAAAAGCAGATCATTCATCCGGATATGATTAAAGAAGTGGCAAAGGATATCAAGATTGTATATACTCCGCTGCATGGCACCGGTAATGTGCCGGTACAGCGAGTGCTGAAGGAACTGGGCTTTGAGCATGTCTATGTGGTACCGGAGCAGGAGCAGCCGGATGGGAATTTCCCGACGGTTTCTTATCCGAATCCGGAGGACCCGAAGGCATTTGCACTGGCACTGGAGCTGGCAAAGAAGGTGGATGCGGATATCGTGCTTGCAACAGATCCGGATGCGGACCGTCTGGGCGTATATGCCAAGGATACTAAGACCGGTGAATATGTAAGCTTTACCGGTAATATGTCCGGTATGCTGATTTGTGAATATATCATGCGGGAGCGGAAAGCAGTGGGTACTCTGCCGGAGAATGGCGCGCTGGTTACTACGATTGTAACGACCAACATGACTTTCCCGATTGCAGAAGATTATGGTATGAAGCTGATTGAAGTATTGACCGGATTTAAGTATATCGGTGAACAGATTAAGTTATTTGAACAGAATCATTCTTATGAATATGTATTTGGCCTGGAAGAAAGCTATGGCTGTCTGGCAGGAACCCATTCCAGAGATAAGGATGCCTGTGTGGCAGTTATGATGCTCTGTGAGGTTGCTGCATGGTGTAAGAAGAACAATCTGACCTTATGGGATCAGATGATTCGCATTTATGAGAAATACGGCTATTTTAAGGAAGGTTTACAGACCATAACCTTAAAGGGAATTGACGGAGCAGAACAGATTAAGGCCATTATGGAGAAGCTCCGGAAGAATCCGCCAAAGAGCTTTGGCGAGCTTGAAGTATTGGCAGTACGGGATTACGAGCTGGATGTGCGTACTGATTTGAAAACCGGAACAACATCCTCTACCGGTCTTCCGAAATCCAATGTGTTATATTGGGAATTGTCTAATAATTCATGGTGCTGTGCACGGCCATCCGGTACAGAGCCGAAGATTAAGTTCTATATGGGTGTGAAGGGAACCAGTATGGAGGATTCCAAAGCAAAGCTGGATGCCCTGACGGATGCATTAATGGCACAGGTGAAATAAAGCTGTTTCAGTGGGAAAGCAAGTGAAAAAGGGCTGTTTTTTAGGACGGCCCTTTTTCATGCTATAGAATGCAGGATAAAATATAGTGGTAATATTATGCATTGAACTATATACTATAGAGTAGTATCAGGTTTGAAGTGCCTGACGGTATAAGGAGGAAAAATCATGTGTGGTATTGTGGGATATGTGGGAGAAGAACAGGCTGCACCCATTCTGTTGGATGGTTTATCAAAGCTGGAGTACCGGGGATATGATTCGGCGGGAGTAGCAGTCTATGATGGAGAAAAAATCAATGTGGTCAAGGCAAAGGGACGGCTGCAGGCATTGCGGGATCTTACCCAGGATGGGACAGGATTACAGGGCTATGTAGGAATCGGGCATACCAGATGGGCTACCCATGGCGAGCCTTCGGTTTCCAATGCACATCCTCATTATAATCAGTCTCATTCCATAACCGTTGTACACAATGGAATTATAGAAAATTATCAGCCCTTACGGGAAAAGCTGCTTTCCAAAGGCTTTGAGTTCCACTCGGAAACCGATACAGAGGTTATCGCTCATTTGCTGGATTATTATTATACCGGAGATCCGAAAACGGCAATTATTAAGGTGCTGCATCGTGTCATTGGTTCCTATGCGTTGGGAATCATATTTCAGGATCATCCGGGAAAGGTCTATGCTGTCCGTAAGGATTCTCCGTTGATTATAGGGGTTTCGGAACATGGGAATTATATTGCTTCCGATGTGCCGGCGATTTTGAAATATACCAGGGATGTTTATTACATTGATAATTTTGAATTGGCAGAATTGTCCATGCATGAGGTTCATTTTTATAATCAGGACTGTGAAGAGATCGCAAAGGAACAGGTGACGGTAGAGTGGGATGTGGAGGCAGCAGAAAAAGGCGGTTATGAGCATTTCATGCTGAAGGAAATCTATGAACAGCCTAAGGCAGTGGAGTCTACCATAAGCCCGAGAATAAAAGAGGAAAAAATTGTAATTGACGAGTTGAACATGAGCCGGGAGGAGATTCAGCGGATTCAGCGGATTTATATCATTGGCTGTGGTTCGGCTTATCATGTGGGAATGATTGGTAAATATGTATTGGAGAAAATGACCCGCATTCCGGTGGAGGTGGATCTGGCTTCTGAGTTCCGTTATCGGAATCCGATTCTGGAGTCGGACTCCATGGTCATTATTATCAGCCAGTCTGGAGAAACAGCAGATTCCCTGGCAGCACTTCGAAAGGCACAGGAACTGGGCTCCAAGGTACTGGGTATTGTGAATGTGGTAGGAAGTACCATTGCCCGGGAGGCAGATAATGTGATGTATACCTGGGCAGGTCCGGAAATATCCGTTGCTACCACAAAAGCATACAGTACACAGTTAACGGCACTGTATATGCTGGGAATGCTGTTTGGTGAGGCCAAAGGGATTATCACAGAAGCAGAATATACAGATATGATAAGGGAATTACGGTTGCTGCCGGAAAAGATTCAGCAGATTCTGGGGGATAAGGAGCGGATTCAGTGGTTTGCTTCTAAATATGCCAATGCAGACCATGTGTTTTTCATTGGTCGGGGCGTGGATTATGCCTCTTCTATGGAGGGGTCTTTGAAACTAAAAGAAATATCCTATATTCATTCGGAAGCTTATGCTGCCGGTGAATTGAAGCATGGTACCATATCGCTGATTGAGGATGATATTCTGACCATTTCCGTATCCACCCAGCCGGAGTTGTATGAGAAGATGATCAGTAATACTGTGGAAGTGAAGACCAGAGGGGCTTATGTATTTGCCCTGGTCAGTGAGGATAATCAGGGGATGAAGGATATTGCAGACTTTGTGGTTGAGATTACCCATACCCACCCATGCTTTACACCGTCTTTGTCTGTGATTCCTCTTCAGTTGTTCGGTTATTATGTTTCCGTTGCGAAAGGACTGGATGTGGATAAGCCAAGGAATCTGGCAAAATCGGTTACCGTGGAATAGCCATAAATGTCAGAAAAAGTTAAGAAAATTTCACATTTCCAGATATTGTACTTTCAGATGTGATTTGCTATTATGAAGTCATGTTTTGTAACAATTTGGTAACAAATTGCGATTCAACTATATAGAAATAAGTGTTTGTTTTGCCGGTAATGCAGCTGAATATTGTTAGAAGTTTTCAGATACCGGCGCAAGAATAAGATACAAAAAGAAGGATAATAATATGGGAGAAAATAGAACACTGAGTGGTGGAAGGTCAGGAGGTCCCATGCTTCCGCCTACCAGAAAGCTTTCCAGAGAAGAAAATGAACGATTGCGGAATGCATCGGCAGGATTGCGGATGCCGGGCTCCAATACAACAGTAGACAGTAAGGTTCGTCAGAGACAGGCAGAGGAAGATCGGAGAACCCGCAGAGAAATTCAACGCCGGAAAATGGAAACAGAACAACAGAACATGAAACAGAAGCGAATAGTAGGACAAGAACGGATTCCGGGTACTGCCGACGGCAGTAATCAATATGTAGAGGAAGAAAATAGCATGAAAAAGAATGGGAATAAGACCTCTCAAAAGGCATTGGCCAGAAAACGAAAAATGAAACGCCTG
>JAIECC010000446.1 GCA_029068665.1 Lachnospiraceae bacterium | reverse complement strand
CAATTATGATTCTGTCCCCTGTGCCTACAAAGCACAAGCCAATTACAGCAAGAGAAAAATCATGATTCAAACGAGACTGTATCGAAATTATAGTGATTGAGCTATCAGCATCACTTTTATATGCAGGGTTCGGAATATCAAAATTGTAAATTACCAAAGGTCTGAAAACACGGGCATTAATCCGAAATTGATTTTTGCACTTTGTCTCAGGTCCTTTTATTTTACAGGATAGAAAAGATTCCTGACTATTGTTTCATTACCGGACTCCCGGAAAGGAATGTGTGTGAAACGAGCCTGTTGGGGATATAGGATCAGATATCCATGAAAATCCAATTTCTAAAAAGAGTAAATATAGAATTTTGGAGGAAATTGCATGGATATAAATAATTTGAACAATATAGGAAATCGTCTTTGTAAATTGAGAAAAGAGCGAGGGATTTCTCAAGAGAGGCTTGCACAGGAAGTAGGGCTCAAAATAGATACCTATCGGGCGATTGAACAGGGAAAAACAAATGGAAGAATAGATACATTGGTAATACTGGCTGATTACTTTAATGTTTCACTGGATTATCTGATATGTGATAAGAAAAGTATGGCAAATGAATTAGCAATACAAACAGATGCTCTGAGTGAAGCCGGGAAGGAAAAAGTTTATCGTATTATGAGGGCGATAATCCGTGAAATCGACTAGTACAGAATAGGGGGATAAACTGATACGAAAGGGTGGCTGTCCTTTGATGATTAATGAATTATACTTACTTCTAGTGTGATAGAAGATTGGAGTGACAAGTCATGAAACGACAGAGCAAATTGCGGTGTATTGTATATCTTTCAGTAGATGGGGAAATGGAGGAGATAGCCGGAAAAGAACGTAGACAGTTGAACTATATCAAAGAATATGCCAGAGCAAACAGAATTGAAATTGCAGGGATTATACATAGAGGCGGTCTTGGACAGTTTGAAGCAAACCGTCAAATGAATGCCATCATCCGTGAGATAGAGGCAAAAAAATATGATGGTATTTTGATAGCAAATATGGCTGCCGTTTCAATTGGAGTCTCTGATGCATATACAAAAGTCGGAAAAATAATAGAAATCGGCGGTCGCATTATTACAGTTGATGAGGGAGAACTGAAGCTCCCTCTGAAAATACGGGAGGGATACTAATTATGTACGATAAAATTGAATGTGGAAAGCGCTTGAAGCTGCTTCGGGAAGCAGCCAGAAAAACCCAGCAGGAGGTTGCACAGGATTTGAGTATTTCCGTTGACACCTTACGTAAGTTGGAACAGGGAAAAAGAATGCCTTCTGCTTGGATTATAGATATTTTGGGGACCTATTATAAAACAACAACTGATTATATCATATCTGGAAAAATCGGAACACAAATTGAAATTCTTGAAAATCCGAATTCTACTTCACCGGAAAAGAGAATTATTCTGGAACGGATTATGGCGGATTTAAGAAAGTTGGCAGAATAGATTGGTCAATCCCTAGTTTCCATTCGGAAACAGTAGCGAATAATGCATGATTTGGGAACAGACTGTCAGATTTGTTTAATAAAGTTCACAAAGCAGATAAGAATGTAAAAATCAGGCGATAGTTATATGAATGAGCCCCTTGTAAGTGGTATTGTGATGCCATTTACAAGGGTTTTTAATGTTTTGACAATAAATTAGAATTAGGGTAAACTATAGGTATTGTTGAAATCTTTCAAACATAGAGTGTTGTCGTAAAGGGAGAAGTATTATGCTATTATCTGAATTATCACCAAAGGAAGTGTTTTATTACTTTCAAAAGCTGGCTTCAATCCCTCACGGTTCAGGAAATACGGATCGTATTGCGGAATTTTGCATGGGGTTTGCAGAAGAGCATGGGCTTAAAGCAAGGAGAGACAAGGCAAATAATGTAGTTATTTTTGCTGATGGGACACCGGGCTATGAGCAGAGCGAACCTGTGATTTTGCAGGGACATCTGGATATGGTTTGTGAACAGGATGAAGACTGTGGAAAGGATATGCAAACAGAGGGGTTAGAGGTCTGTACGGATGGTGTTAAGGTATGGGCAAGAGGAACCACTCTGGGAGGCGATGATGGGATTGCGGTGGCTTATATTCTGGCGATTCTTGCATCAGATACCATTCCACATCCGCCCATTGAGGCATTGCTTACCAGTGATGAGGAAATTGGAATGCTGGGAGCCAGAGCATTGGATGTCAGTGACCTTACCTCAAAGAGACTGATTAACATTGATTCGGAAGAGGAGGGTGTGCTTTGTGTCAGTTGTGCCGGCGGTGTCAGAGCCAGATGTGATATTCCCTTTTGCATGGAGCAGGTGGATAAGGCGGATAGATGTGCATACCGTATCGGGGTGAGCGGGCTTTTGGGCGGACATTCCGGTATGGAGATTCACAAGCATCGGGAAAATGCAATCAAGCTGTTGGGAAATGTGCTGGCAAGTGCCAATCGGGCATGTACGCTTTCATTGGTCAGCGTTACAGGCGGTGGTAAAGAAAATGCGATTCCCAAGATGGCGGAGGCAACAGTATGTCTGCCGATGAATCAGGTACATATGCTGGAATACAGTGTGACGGAATTTATGAAGCTGATGCATCAGGAGTTGTCCACGACAGAGCCGGAGCTTCTTATTACTGCGAAACCGGCTGATATGCCGGAGCAATGTATGAATCAAGAGAGTACGAAACGTTTGATTTTTGCCTTGCAACAGATACCTGACGGTATGCAGAAAATGAGTCCGGAGATTGCGGGTATGGTGCAGACTTCATTAAATCTGGGTATTTTGTCTACAGAGGAAGGCAACATTTCTATGAGATATCTGATTCGCAGTAATACCGCCAGCGGAAAGCAACTGGTAATGGAGAAGGTCATCGCGTTTACCGAGTATCTTGGCGGTACAGTGACGATGCAGGCTGATTATCCGGCATGGGAATACCGGGTGAAGTCAAGGCTTCGTGAGATAATGATTGGCACCTTTGAAGAGATATACCAAAAGGCACCGGAGGTGACGGCAATTCATGCGGGACTGGAGTGCGGTATTCTTGCCGGAAAGATGACGGATATAGATATGATTTCCTTTGGACCTACATTGTCAAATGTGCATACGCCCAAGGAGAGTATGGATATTGCATCAGTGCAGAGAAGCTGGGAGTATCTGTTGAAGGTATTGGAGAACCTGCGATGACAGAAACAAGAGAATAAATAGGAGGATTACATTTATGATTCAAAATGGATTTATGTATATTGCAGCTTTGGTTTTTATTGCTGCTATATTAATTAATCTGCCAAAGATTTTTAAAGGACCAAAGGCAAAGGTGTTTTTTAATTTTGCACCGCCTATTGTATTGATTTATTTAGGACTGATGATTTTATGTACCGTTCGTTTGTGGGATTTGGAGGCTACTGCCAAGGCATATGATACCATGAAGAACCCGCTGCTTTATGCGATGCTGTTTATTATGCTTTTGCGCTGTGACTTAAAGAAAATCATCAAACTGGGACCGAAAATGTTAATCGGGTTTTTTGCGGCAACTATTTCCATCGGTGTAGGCTTTGTACTTTCTTATGCTATTTTCCACGGTACGCTGGGTGAAGGTGCATGGAAGGCATTGGGTTCATTATGTGGAAGCTGGATGGGCGGCAGTGGAAATATGCTGGCAATTCAGGCGGCTTTGGATGTAGATGAAGCCAGCATGGCATATGCACTGGTTATGGATTCTATCTGTGCCACGCTCTATGTTATGTTTCTTTTATGGGCAATCGGACGTGCGGATAAGTTTAACAAATGGACGAAGGCAGATACCCATTTAATAGATGAGGTTGGTGCTGCTTTGGAGGAAGAGGCAAAGGCGAATAAGAACCCTTTGACATGGCAGAATATTGCTATTTTGCTGGGCTCCGGTCTGCTGGTATCAGCGGTGAGTCAGGAGTTAGGTGTAATGATTAGTGGTTATCTGTCATTCTTTGATAAGGCTACATGGACCGTACTTATTGTGACAGTTGCCGGAGTAGTTATGGCACTGACACCATTTGGAAAATTGAAGGGAACGGAAGAGATTTCCAATGTGCTTTTGTATATTGTTGTCGCCCTTATTGCATCCCGTGCAGACCTTGCAAGTATGGGTAATGCACCTTTGTGGCTGTTGTCAGGCTTGTTTATTCTGGTATTCCATGTTGCGATTATGATAATTTTGGCAAAGCTGTTAAAGATGGATATCTTCACCTGCTGTGTAGCATCACTTGCCAACATCGGTGGTACGGCTACAGCACCAGTGCTTGCAGGAAGCTATTCCAGTGCTTTGGTACCGGTAGGTATCATCATGGCATTGTTGGGATATGTTGTGGGAACCGGTGGTGGTCTTGTTGTAGCAAAATTAATGAGCTTATTTGGATAGGAAGCCGGATGCAGTAAGCAAGATTTCGTTAGTAGTATATAAATGAAAACCCTTGTAAGAGGTATTGTTAGACCATTTGCAGGGGTTTTTATTGCGTGGTAAGGAATAGTAGTCCGATTTTGCTTGCAAGAATTTCAGACCAATCCTTGCAACTTGTGTCTAAATGTGGGATAATTAAAAAGTGCAGGGTTTGGACAACCCTGATGTCGGGTATAAAGTACAAATGTAGTCAGAAGTTACTAGTTAGATTATTATTTGTTTTGAGGAGAGTAAAATGAAAACAGAGGAGTTATGGGATGCATACAGCATATCGGATTATCATCGCTTAAGATACCTTGGGGATGATATCAATGAAGTGCTGACGCTTGTATTAAAGAATATTAAAGCAGGAATTGGTTTGTTCGAGGTTGGAGAAACGGTTCGAGCCCTGTATTTGAACGAGTCTTATTTTGAGTGTATCGGTTATACCATGGAGGAATATAGCGAGCATCTGAAAAATGTATTTACAACCCTACATATTGATGACGTAGAGGGATTTCGCAATTGTATTCTGAAGCATGCACCAAAGGGGGAGCAGATTAATTATGTGGTTCGTGGTTACCGACAGGATGGCACCCTTGGAGTATTTGATATCAAAGGAGCGCCCATTGAGAATAAAATCAATCAGAATCCGATTTATCTCACTGTAATTTCTGATATTACAGATACGAGTGAAAAGGAACAGAAAATCAATGAATTAAATTCTTTGAATGCTCAGCTTCTGTTGCTGGAGGAACGATATAAAATCCTGGAGGCTACTTCCTATGGACTGCTGTTTGAATATGATCCTCATAAGGATACTATGGTATTTTCTTATAATTTCCCAAATAACAAAAAGCGGAAGGAAATTGATCATTACAGTAGTTATATGAAAAAGTCTCCATTAGTACATAGCAGTCATATTGAACGATTCCGACTTGCACTGCAAGAGGCATGCCGACAGGAAACAGAAGGGAATCTGGAGTATCTTTCCTCTGTTTCCGGCGACGGATATCGCTGGCATCTGACTCATTACAAGAGTATGGCAGATGCAGAGGGAAATATTTTAAGTGTGCTTGGAAGAATCGAAGATATCCATGATAGAAAAATGGAACGGGAAAAATTAAACTATAAGGCAGATGTAGATGGTCTTACCAATCTCTACCGAAAAGAAGTGGCATTTGAAAAGATGCAGGAATATGTGAATGAGACACCGGAAATGAAATTTTATTTTGTTATTCTGGACCTGGATGACTTTAAGCAGATCAACGATCAATATGGTCATCAGTATGGGGATAAGATCTTGAAACAGACTGCCGATGCTCTGAGACGTTTGTTTGGTGAAAACGGTATTCTCGGCAGGTTTGGCGGAGATGAATTTGTAATATTAACCAGAGACCTGGGCTATGAAGAGGTGAAGAGGCTTCTGGAAACCTTACGGGAGGAAGTGAAGTTCTGTGCCGGTATTGTGGAGTGGAGAGCAGGAGAAGATATTAAGGTGACCTTTGACCGGGCAGATAAGGCAATGTACCAGGTGAAAGCCGGAAGCAAGAATGGCAGCCTGTTTGAAGCATAAGATAGACTACAGATAAAAGGGAGGAACAAATTTGATGAATACCTATAGTGATCGAATCGGACAGATTTTTAATCGGATTATTACCATAAATCTGGGGATTGTTATCTTTATTTTCATTATTATCACCACTGTATTGTCATTCAGCCTGAGTAATCAGAAGCTGAAGGGAGAGGTAAACGAATTATCCGGTGCTATTTCGAAGGAAATGCTGGCGAATCAGGTTCTGGTCACTTCTCTGGCAAGTTCCGTTGCCAATCTGGAGGTAACGGCTTACGAGGGCAATGAGGGGATGAATGGAAATGTTCGTATTGATGATTCCTGGGAGAATACAAGGAAAATTGTAGATGTACTTGTAGAGCAGAATGAGAATGTTTCAGCAGCATATGCCTGCTATGATACCAATACTACAATCATGAGCGGTGGCTGGGAACCGCCGGCAGATTTTGTGGTAACCGAGCGGGAATGGTATATCGGCGCTCAGGAGAATCCGGATGAAGTCTATATATCAGAACCTTATCTGGATGAACAGAGCGGTGGTTTTTGTATTACGATTTCCAAGGCACTAGAGGTAGATGGAAACGTGGTGGGTGTTGTAGGCATTGATATGTATATGGATAATATTATTGCTCTGGTGGATGGCGAGCAGACCAATCAGGGGTATAGTTTTCTTGTATCCAAGGAAGGAACGATTTTAACACATGTCAGTGATGAACTGGAATTAACAACAGAGCATTCCGAGAATATGGAAACTGCCGTAAAAGGACGCTATGCCCGATTGAATCAGACGGAAGGAAAGCTGTGTTTTGTATTGGATTATAATGGGCGGCTTACTTTAATGATTATTTCTGTTATTGAGGAATGCGGCTGGAAAGTTGTAACGGCAGAAACCAGTATTGTGACCTTGCGTACAACATTGTTTTTATTTCTATTCTGTATTCTGCTCTTAGGAATAACGGTATGGAATTCCAGAAGAATCTGCAAAAACCGTATGAATACATGGTTCCAGCCCATTGAATCGGTCAGTGATAAGGTGGTAAATATAGCAGAGGGAAATCTGGATATATCCTTTGATGAAGAACCTATTACAGATGAAGTTGCTCAATTGTCCGGTGCCTTGAACGAGACCATTGAAAGTCTGAAGTATTACATAAATGATATTAATCATGTAGTTTCTGGTATTTCCAATCGGGATCTGACAATTGAAATGGAAGCAGATTACAAGGGAAGCTTTTTAGAAATCAAAGAATCCCTGCAGGTCATCATTGACAGCTTAAATCAGGCATTTAGTGGAATCCGGAAGCAGGCAGATGTGGTAGTTGAGTTTTCCAAGCAGGTAGAAGAAAGCTCCTTTGCAGTTGCGGAAGGCGCTACGGAACAGAACGAAGCCATTATGGATGTGGTGAATAATATGACCGTTCTTTCTGATGAAATTCACCATATTATGCAGAATGCAGAGCATGTTAGTCAGGTTTCTGATGAGACCAATCAGCAGCTTCAGGAAGGAAATGAGGAAATGAACAGTCTTTTGGCTGCCATGGATGAAATGAATGAAACCTCCAATCGTATTGGAGAGATTATTACTGCCATTAACAGCATTGCGGACCAGACCAGTCTGCTGGCCTTGAATGCTTCCATAGAGGCGGCACGGGCCGGTGAAGGGGGACGAGGCTTTGCTGTAGTAGCTACGGAAATCTCCAAGCTTGCGGCAGAAAGCATGCAGGCCAGTGACAATATCCGGAATTTGATTTTGAATTCAAAGGAATCCATTGAAAAGGGACGTGCTATTGCAGAGAAGACGGCTCAGACCCTGAATCTGGGTATCGAAGGCGCTGTCCGCTCCCAGGATGATATTCAGAAGATTGCCCAGTACGTCCAGAACCAGACTACGGCTGTGGATATGATTACAGGCCGGATTGAAGAAATCAGCCGGGTAATTGAAGCCAATGCGGCTTCTTCTCAGGAAAATGCTGCCATTAGTACAGAATTAATTAATTGTGCTCATAGCTTAAAGAGCGAAGTGGAGCAATTCCAATTGAAGGAAGAGGCAGAAGCAGAGTTAGCAGAAGAAGAGGATTTATAAGAAAAATATATAAGGATATAAAAATGGTGCAGAATGCCTTTTGTGAGAAAAGCTCACAAGGAATCTGCACCATTCTTTTTACATGGAAGAAGTTGTATCTGTCTTCATGGTTCGGACACTCATGCCATTGATTTCTACATGGTCATCTACAGTAATGACAAAGCATTGTCGTCCATTGATATACTGGGTCTGAATTAAGTCCGTGCGGTCAGAATTTACCTTGATGATGATGTCCGGTGTTTCAATGCTCAGTTTTTTAGTATTGGTGAGATTGGAGGCCACCAAAGCAGTTTTCGGACCGGCAATTTCTTCATATTTTGTTTCAAATTCCTGTAATTCTTCACTGGGAACCCCACTGATTTCTAATAAGTTCTTCATTTCATGCTTGCTTAAGGTCAATGGGTCAGGATTGTTCTTTGTTTCTGCAATCATTTCATTTAAGTTCTCATGGATAGAAGAAACAACGGCATAATCCGCTTCTTCCCCTAAGGTATTCATAAGGATGGACTGAAAGGCTTCCTTTTGATTGACCGGAGACATAGGTGTTATGCTGCCTAAGAGATGTTCAATCAGCTCCGGATGGCTGTCCTCCGGGTTTTTGGTATAATAAAGTACATTATGAATATCAGAAGCCCGGTCGTTAAAGGCAGGAAAGAGAAAGCCTTTGACAGGCGGCTCCACCACCCAGTCCCGGATGCGTTCGCCGATGCTATTGGTTTCCGATAAGTAAGAAAGGCCGCCTTTGCTTCGGTTTACCGGACAGATACTGCAGAGCAGAAATTGAAATACTTCCTCGGAAGCATCATATAATTCTGCACCGTCTGAGGCACGTCCCGGCACGTCATAGGCGCCATAGACCAATGTAATATAATAATTTTCCGGATAATCAAAGCTCTGTATCACCTTGTCATAGAAGGCATCTAAAAGCTCAGGGTCTTTTAATTCACTGGCACGAAGCTGCATGAGGAAGTCCTGGGTGCCTCCATTCATTTCCTGATTAGTAGGAAATTCCATATTCAGAAGATTCCTGCCTATGGTACCGGATAAGGTAGATTTGAAAATATCGTGATATTTTAGGGCTTCATCCTTTGCCAGAGAGAGAAATGCATCCTGCATGGTACATACTTTTTCTTTCTTATAGTCTACATAGCAGCTGCAGATTCTGGACAGACAGGAGGATTCCTGTGTAAATAGCTTTCGTAGTTCCAAGGTTTCTTTTTTATTCATTTGTAGTCTCCATTCCTTATATTACTGCTTATCTCTGTTGTATTATATACCCAAATCAGCAGATAAAGAAAGTGAAATTTGTAAGGACTTATTGCAGTCGGGGAAATACTTGTGTATTATTAATAACAGGATAATACAAGGCAAAGGACGGGTGTAAAATGATACAGGTAGAACATGTAACAAAGAAGTTTGGCAGAGAATTTACAGCAGTAGAGGATTTGAACTTTTCCATACAAAAAGGAGAAATTGTTGGATTTGTGGGACAGAACGGCGCAGGAAAGACTACCACCATCAAGATGCTGACAAGCATTCTGAAGCCCACAAAGGGGAAAATTTATATTAATGGATATGATATTCAGAAGGATTCCTTAAAGGCAAAGGAGTCCATTGCCTATGTAGCAGATAATCCGGATATGTTTTTGCGGTTAAGCGGGATGGAATTTATTCATTTGATGGCAGATATTTATCACATCCCTACAGAAGAGCGGGCACCCAGGATTGAAGCTATGGCAGAGCGGTTTGAGATAACGGATATCCTCAATCGTCCCATGAGTGATTATTCTCATGGTATGCGGCAGAAAATGATGGTCTGTGCTGCCTTGATTCACAATCCTCCGGTCTGGATTCTGGATGAACCCATGACGGGATTAGACCCCAAAGCTGCCTTTGAGCTTAAGAATATGATGCGGGAGCATGCCGGTGAGGGAAATTGTGTCTTTTTCTCTACCCATGTACTTGAGGTAGCAGAGCAGTTGTGCGATAAGATTATTATTATACGGAAGGGTGGTTCTGTATTTAACGGCACTCTGGATGAATTGCGACAGGAATATCCGGGCATGAGCCTGGAATCTATTTTCCTTACCATTAATGGAGAAATGCAAAATGAAACAGAGGCTTCTCCGGCAGAAGGAAAAGAGGTGAAGGGGGAATGAAAGAACGTTCAAGACAAAAATCAAAGCAGCAGGTAACCCATTTATTGAAGCTGCTCCGCCGGGGACAGGAGATGGCAATGCCCAAGGAAGGCAGGGAGAAGCGGACTTATACGGTATTTGGCGGTGCTGCCATGCTGTTTATTATGATTCCATGCTGTATCATCGTAGGAGTAATTGCTTATTTCATGACCCTTGCCATGATGGAGGCCGGGGGGAAGGAAGAAGGTATGCTGTTCATTGTGCAGTTTATCTCTGCCTGTGCCATGATATTCGGTCTGAATGTTATTGTGAATGAATTCTATTTTTCATCGGATTTGGATTATCTGCTTCCTTTGCCTGTTCAGACCCATGAGCTGATTCTGGCAAAGTTCTGGGTGACCTATCAGGCAGAAAGCTTCATGGAATTCATGGTGCTGTTCAGTGCATATATCGGCTATGTGCTTGCCATTGGCGTTACGCCTATTGGTATCCTGACCGGATTGCTGGGAACGATGACTCTGCCGATTGTGCCATTGGTTTACTGCGGCATTATCAGCATGCTTCTTATGTTTTTCTTTCAGGGCATCCGGAATCGAAAGGTATTGAATGCCATTATGGGCGGAATGACCTTTGTGTTGATTTTGGGAGCATTCCTGTCTTTTCGGGGCTTGGAGGGATTTTCCGTTGATACGTATGTGGCTTCTCTGACCGGTGGAGAAAATGCCTTTATGAATACCATGAATGTAATCTTTTATCCCGGTTATCTTCTGGTACATTCTGCGGCAAGCGGTATGTGGTCGGAGGTCCTGCTGTATCTGGGAATCAATATCTTACTACTGGTATTGTTCATGGTAATTGCGAATAAGATCTATCTGCCGGGCTTGTACAGCTTTAAGTCAGTATCCAATAAAAAGGAGGATCGGAGAGGAACGAAAGGACTTCGAAAGCAGCGGTCGGTGTTCCGCTCTTATTTTGAAAAGGAAATTAAGACGATTTTCCGGACCCCTGCCTTTGTGTCCAACTGTGTACTGATTAATTTCTTCTGGCCGGTGATTATCGTCATTGTCTGTATGATGCAGAAGGGCAGTAATACCATTTCCCATTTTGTAGAAATGTATCATGAAGGAAATGTAATGGCGGCGGTAATTGTCCTGGCACTATTCTTAGGGCTGGGAGCTTTGACCACTGCAGCCAATGGAATTGCCTCCAGTGCCTTTACCAGAGAGGGCGCACACATTGACTTTATGAAGTATATACCGGTTTCATATAAGCTTCAGATTCATGTGAAGGGATTACTGAGTCTGCTGTTCAGCTATATCAGCTATCTGATGGATGTAGTCATACTTGTTGTGATATTAAAGCTGGATATGAGAGCATCCCTTTATTATGCAGTAACCGGAGGCTGTATGGTATTTTTCATCACTTGTCTTGGTATCTGGCTGGACTCCATGCATCCGAAGCTGATTTGGGAGGATGAATTGAATGCCCTGCGGGGAAACCTGAATGTATTCTTTAATATGGCATTTGCTATCCTAGCAACTGGAGCCATCTGTGGTGTGGGATTTTTTCTGTATCTTGTGCCTCATTCCACGATCAGCTTTATCATTTTATTCTATCTTCTTGTACTGCTGATTCTGGATATTAAGATGTATCAGTTTACGATGGAACAGGTTGTGGTGAATATGGAGGAGCTGTCGTCTTAGGCAGGCGAAGTACAC
>JAIECC010000445.1 GCA_029068665.1 Lachnospiraceae bacterium | reverse complement strand
CCATAATCGTCAAAATCGTAATAAAAATCCGGACCTGCTTTCGATTCCATTTATATAATTCCTTCCATTCACCCATGAGCGTTTCTCCTTTGCACTATTTCATCTCATCTCCTACCACATATAACATAGTTCCACCGGCAAATGCAAGGACAAAAGGTTCTTCGTATTTTATCCTGTTCTTGTTTTTATTGCATTTTTTTAACATTTCTTGTAAGATAATTATAGTTTTGATATTATTTGGGAGGATTAAATATGAATACAGAAGCAAACCGTATCAGTCGTTCTTTATTGACTGCCAACAGCATCACACAGGGTATTATTTTATTAGCGTATCTCTTAGAGGTAATCAAGGGCGAGCGCGGTTTGTTCTACTACATGCTGTTAGCTTCCATTATTTTAATCCCTTGTGCCATTTCCTGGATTCTTTTTGCAAGCAGACCAGAGCATAGTATCTGCCGTTATATCAGTATGCTTGGTTATCTTGCCATGTATACCATGGTTCTGATTACCGGTGACACACCTTTAACCTTCGTATACATTCTGGCAACCTTATCCTTTCTAATTGTCTGTGCCGATACCAGATTACTCATGCTGGTCTTATCATGGGCTATCGCTGCCAATTTGATTTCTATTCTGTATCACATTCTTGTCTTAAAGGAAACGACTGCAGATCATATTGCTGACTACGAAATTCAGTTTTTAGCAACCTTATTGTGTATGATTTTTACCTTCCTTTCCACCAAACTACAGTATAAGATCAATCAAAACAAGATAAACACCGTTTTGGAACAGGAACAGCAGACACAAGATACCTTACATGAAATCCTGCGGGTTGCAGATACCGTAACGGCGGAAACCGCTTCGGTTCTTACTATGGTGGAGCAGGTGGCAGATGCCTCAACCATTACCACCCGGTCCATGGATGAAATCTCTTCCGGAACCACACAGACCGCAGAATCCATACAGGAACAATTGACACAAACAGAGCATATCCAGAAGATTATTGAAGAAGTAAACTCCATTTCTGAATATACGCAAAGCATCCTTGCTGACAGCCAGCAAAACGTTGAAGCAGGCATAAAGAACATGGATTCTCTTACCGAAAGTGCCGAACATGTACAGCAGATCAATGCTGCCTTAAATTCTGAAATGAATACTCTGGTGGAGCGTTCCAATCAGGCATTGGAAATCATTGAGATGATTCAGGGGATCGCCACTCAGACCAATCTGCTGGCATTAAATGCTTCCATTGAAGCGGCCCGGGCAGGGGAAGCCGGACGTGGCTTTGCAGTAGTTGCTACCGAAATCACCAGTCTTGCACAGCAGAGTTCTGATGCTGCAACGAATATCCGGGAATTATTGGATTCCCTGCAGTCAGAGGCCGCCACTGCAAATCACGCAGTTAATACGGTAGTTACTGCCGGTTCCAGCCAAAATGATTTGATTCTGAATACCAAGTCTACCTTTGAAAAAATCCTTCAGGCGGTTTCTTCCGTTTCTGAAAACGCACAGACGGAAGCGGCATCCATCAGTCAGCTTCTGACTGTAAATACCGATCTGATTTCCAGTGTGGAAACCATATCTGCCATTAGTGAAGAAGTATCTGCTACAACTCAGCAGACATATGAAACTGCTCAGAATAACCTACAGCTTTCAGAGCAGATGAAAGAACATATCGATACACTTTCTGCTTCTGTTAACCGTTTGAAATCTTAAAGTCCTTTATACGCTGCATATACTGGGGATAGAAATCCTGTTCTTTATCATACGGTGTCAGAAAAAATGTATTTAATATTTGAATATTCAGTTCCCTTAGGCATTCTCCCTGTAGAATGCCTTGTTTTATCTGAAGCTGGTACTGCTTTAACCAATAATGCCAGTCCGTAATAAATGCCTCATACTGCTGATAGGCAGGTATATCCAGCCATCGCCGGATTCTTACCTTTGTCCGATTCTTTGCCCTGCATTCATGAACCTGCAAAAAATACTGAAACGTGTTCTCCTCATATAGCCTCCCTAAAGGAAACAGCCGGCAGATACCTGGACGATATGTATGAATATTACACCGCTCCTTTTCATTCAAAAAGCAACAGGCTCCAGTGTTTTCCTGCATTTTCAAATTTGGCAGAATCAATCCGTCAACTACATTTAATTCCAACGCATTGACCAGCAATTCTTCGAATGTCATATCCAACCCGCCGGTCAGCATCCAGATATCATAGGGGTCCAGTACAATGGACTGTCTCATGTCATGACAACAGGCAGAGCAGCCTTTACAATCCTGACAGCCTACTTTTACCAAATCATCTGCACCATATAGTTTTCCGTCCGTCCGCTCATCCAGATTCCATTCCCGTTCCATAACACTCTCCATTCCACATTGATGTCTTCCTCACATAAATCAAAGCTATGACAGAGCCTGTTCTGCTGCATCCAAGCCCTCATATCCATAAAGAATCGTCGTATTCTTCAGTACCATTTCTGCCAGATTTTTCCCTTCCTTCATCAGCTGGGCAATAAATCTGCCATACATCACTAGCATGGTATCCGTATAGGTCAGCAGTTCACCTCTCAAATATGTTTCGTAAGAGGTATCCCATGGTGTATCCTCACTGGTATGAATGACACGTGCATTGGCAGTCAGTTTTGGATACCGGCCTTGAAACTCTTCCATCCATGCTACCTGAATGCCTGCAATCTCATCCACAATGCTTCGCTTCTCCTGTGATACCGGCGGAAAATCCGGCTCCAGTCTTGCATATTCCTCCGGTGCGGTAGATTCCATCATACGTCCGTATTTTTCCGTAATCATATTCCAGCCATCTGCATATGCTCCTTGAAAGTCCATAGCATATTGCAGAAGCATCTCCTTTGTCCATGTAAGATACTGGCTGACCCGCATAATCCGGAAGGTATACCAGTCATCCTGACAACCAGCCCTGCCGCCTTCATTCTTTACTTTATCAAAGGCTTCGAATTCCATTTTAGCAATCTTCTCTGCCAACTCTTCTACTGTTAATTCCATCCATTCAGCCTTCTTTGCCAATGCATCTCCATAGTTTTCCAAATATAGTACATCCCCTTTTTTTCTCGGATAAACCAGTCCTTGTCGGACCATCCCCTCCAAAAGCAATGCTGCAATCTGCTCCATATAGGAACAATTCTCGTTTATTTTCCGGATATCCGTAAAAATCAGCTGTTCACATAGCGCATCAATACTATCACAAAATTCAAACCCTTTTATTCCTCTTCGAAGCCACTTATCATGAGGACAAAAATGCATATTTATGGCATACACGGAATGCAAAGCATACTCCACAGCCTTTTCCCGCATGATGGCAGCCGCCGTCCAGTCCTGTCTTTTCGCCATTCTTTGATAATTATACTGTCCATATTGGCCAAAGAGAGATGTATACTGTGCCACTTTTAATAACCATATATCAAGAGGATAATATTGCATTATTTGATTTCGAATTCGTGAAAACTCACCTAAATCATCCCGAAACACTGCCCCATTTGTCGCCGCTGCCAGTCGTTCTTCTCCTGCTTCTGTCCATTCTTTCTTTGTTACCGGTCCCTCTGGAAAGCCGGTCAGCTGCTCATAAAAATCATGTATTCTGCGCACACCGAACCGTCCCTGGGAATGGATTGTCCATAGCTTATATAACTGTTCCTGATTGTACTTCCTTACAAGCTCCTCATATGCCTGCTGCAGCTCTGAACCAATAGCTTCATAATCTTCATCTGTTAGCCACATACAAAAGCCTGCACCAAAATCATGATCCTCTGACCATATATCATCAAAGCCAAACCGGTCCGAGCCTTCCCCTACAAATCCAACTGCAATGCGGTTTTCATAATCAGCAAATTGCTGATGAATCATATCAGCGCCATATGCCTCATAAAATTGAATACTCAGTTCCAGACCGGAGCGACGGTTTCCACTTCCCCTTTTCTGCACGTTCTCAGTCTGATGACGTCTTACTTCTTCCAGACTTGCCTTCACTCTTCTATATGCATCCGTCTGACCAACATAACCTTCTATCATTTCCAATGCCTGCTGATAATATGTCTCCGCCTGTGGGAAATCTTCCTGTCGAAAGCAAGCCTCCCCCATAGCAGATAAGGCTGCTGCCAAATGAGTATCAGATACCTGCATGGATTGAAATAATGTAATTGCACGGGTTAAATACTGTATTGCCTCTTCTGTCTTACCTTCCTGCAATTGACTGCTGCCTAAGTTTGTCAGGGTAACTGCCATCTGGAATTCCTTCCCCGGCTGCTCCTGCACAATCGCCAGGGCATTCAACAGGCATTGGGATGCCATATCATACCGCCCCATTTCCTGATAAAGCAAGCTTACATTATTATATAATTCTGCATAACGGAAGTCCATCTGTGGCACTCGCCCTTCAAATAAAGCAAACACTCGATTATAATACTC
>JAIECC010000444.1 GCA_029068665.1 Lachnospiraceae bacterium | reverse complement strand
GAGATAGTTGTAGTGATTATCAATTGATTTTGGAATTTTGTGATTTTCCTAATTGGAGCATGGAAGAGAAATTATCAATTCTTTTTTCTGGTGTTCGTGATTTAGAAATAAAGAATTTAGATGGTTTGTGGAATGGGCATATTATGATTAGAGATTTAAGGGAAGATCAGTTGGAAAATATAAATTATTATGTAACGGAAGATGAGGAGAATATGTTTTCATTTTATTGCTCTTCAATTGAAATCAATTCTTTGGACATCATGTAGTTTGGCTTACATGAAATATACAGTAAAGGTGTCTGAAGAAGGTGTTGAGTTGGAATTATATTGCTTTGCTAGTGATGACTGGGAGAATCAGCTATAAGGAAATGCTTCAATGAGCTGTTAAGGAGAAAATAAATGGAGAAATTAGTCAACTGTTATATTGTTGTCGAAATTGAGAGCATCAATAAAATATCAGGAGGAAATCAATATTATGAAATTATTTTTTCTTCACCTGATAAAACCAGATATAAAATTACTTTTGATTGTGTGTGGGATATTAGGTGCTCAATTGAAAATGCTTATATTGAGCGGTCTTCTCATTTTCTACATGGCGAAAAAGAAAAGAGTAGTATCCTTTTAATTGAAAATTCTAATTATGTTAAATATTTTGAAAAGCAAGTATCTGGTACACGTCCAATAGAAGAACTTAAAAATTATATTTTATTTGATTCTGTTGATACTGTTATTGAATTACTTACAATAAAAGAACCGGTAATTACACAATGCCATTATAGTTCGTAAAAATATTAATTATGTTGAATTTGAAGTATTTAAATTTGTAAGGAGGAGAAGATGGGATTAAAGGATTTGTTTTCTCGTAAAGAGGAGAAAAGAGTACAAAATGAAGTGAAAGGTAACGTACAGGAGAATACACAAGGTCTGGTCCTCGGTGTATTAGATACCTTTCAACTGCTTAACACAGATGACTTAGTAGTAATAGGAAAAGTGAAAGGAACGATTCATGTTGGGGATGCAGTGTATTTGTCTAATGTAGGTGAGGATGGTGGTAAAACTTTGTTAACAACCATCAAGGGGATTGAAACGGGCCCTGGCGTAGCGGTAAAAGAGGCTTCAGACTGCCAGGTAGGGCTGCGGCTGGAGAAAGGAAAATTACATAACATAAAAAAGGGAACGGTTCTTTATTCTAGAGACGCTTCTGGTGCTGCTGTACATAATGCATACATCAGTGCATTAGGGGATACTTATGTGATGAGGCAGAATCTGGAACTGTCTGATAAAGACATAGAAGAGTTGAGTATTACAGACTGTGCAGAAATCTGGCGTTTGTTTTCCTGGTTTCATTCGAAATCTGCTCAGACAGAAAGTGAGGAAGCAAAGCAGGAATATAGACGAAGACGGGACAAGTTGTGTGCTGCCATTTGCAAAAAGATATTGGAGGCAGATGCAATTTATTGTGTGTATAGTAAAGATACCGGGGAACCATACCTGCTTTCAAGAACGATCAGACAGGATGACGGAAGTTATATGTGTACACCACCGGATATTATGATTTTCACGGATGCATATAAGACCGTATTATCGGCGCAGTTTCCGGAGGATAGATTTGAAATCAAAAAGATTGAAAATGGAGAAAGCAAAGATGGCATTTATAATTTCCTTGGAAGCACCTTTTATTTGAATGGAGCCTGTGGCGTGAGGGTTCTATCAGAGCAGACCGCCATAGGGGCTGATATGCTGGTCCCACCACCGGATTATAGCAATGTGAAACCTCAGGATATACCCGTTACGAATCCGGATCTGGTTCGCTGGATGCTGTTGCTGGGGCAGCTTGAGAAACCGGATGGAAAGGATGCAGAAATAATCTATAACTTGTATTATCGATTCATGTCGAAAGAGATGGTAAAAGCAAGATTTTTAGTTCCTATGCAGAGTGAGGGTGAGATTTCAAAAGGTGATGAAAGTGGAGAGATCGTTCTGAAAAAAGATACCTCTATTAAATTTCCTACAATGGAAGGGAAATATGATAAACCGGCAGTGCATATGTATACGGACTGGAAGCGGCTGCGAATGGTCTATGGAACAGAGTGGGGTGGTCTGGTACAACCAATAGAAGGTATGATAGAAGTATTTGATTGCGCCATTAATGTGACGGAATATGTGAAGGCGGGATGTTATATCAGTACAGATATGTTTGAAGAGATGAAAAAGTTATGATTCCAAAGGAGTTTCCGGATTCTCATACGGAATTGTTACAGATGAAGATGATTGTCGTTTCGTTGTTTATTCTACATATTCTAAGTGAGATAAATGAGAAGCTGAAAATGGAAGGATAGAAAGATAAAATGATAGAAATTACAAAAGAAGAATTTGAAAAGTTATTTCGACAGCAGCAGGCGGGACCCAAAGTAAGTCAAATATCTTCCATCGTTATGGTAGCAGCCATGGCTTTTATTATTTGCTCTGGAACTGCTTTTCTGAAGAGTCCTGTTTATTTGGTATTTGTTGGTGGAGTTTTTCTGTGCACAATCCTACTTTTCATATATGCACAGGTATATAACTCGAAGAATATCCCCAAGGCAATGCGGTATGAGAGTATTAAAATATTCAGTCGCCAGATGAGTCAGGATGTGTGTTCCGATGCTACGGTACAGATGTGCATAGACGGAATTCGCAGGGCCGGTCAGTATGAGGAACGGGCGCAGTTGATTTGTTATCTGGGCTGTATTTTCCTGGTTCGGGGGCAGTTCAGTGATGCCATTCAGGCAATGCGCTCTCTGGATTGTACACAGTTCCCGTCTTATCCCCGGACGGCCATGGTTTATTATTCTGATTTGATTGAACTATATTATGCCATGGGAGATATGCAAAGTGTATTGGCAGTATATGCGGATGTTGAACCATATTTCAGAAAGTGTTATCAGAAAAGTTATCTGAACTGTCTGGGTATGGTAGGAACGCTGGTCTGTGTACATAATGCAAGAGGCGAGCATCAAAAAGCATTGGAGTATCAATTGATGCGGCTGGAAATTGAGGAACGGTTCTATGAAAAATCCAATCAGAATCCGACCCAGAATACCATGCTGAAGCAATATATAACCGGAGAACGTTATTACAATACTGCATACCAGTATTATCTTTGCGGTGATTTTCAAAATGCTGATAAATACTTGAAAATAAGTGCACCATTATTCGGGATATCTCCATATCGGACCAACTGCCTGAATCAATTGGCAGCGGAAATTCAGCGGCAGCAAAATAAGACAGATGAATGAGAGAAATAAAAGGAAAAATCTCCCGCCTGCATGACAGGGGGAGATTTCTCAATTTTTCACCGTATTAAAGCTGCTTAATCAGATTCACCATCTCAACGGCAGACAAGGCACAGTCATAGCCCTTATTGCCAGCCTTGGTGCCGGCACGTTCAATGGCCTGCTCGATGGTATCTGTTGTAACTACACCGAACAGGACCGGGATATCCGATTGCAGAGCCACCTGTGCAATGCCCTTGGATACTTCATTGCAGACATAATCATAATGACTGGTAGCACCCCGGATTACCGCACCGACGCAGATAATGGCATCATACTTTCCGGATTTTGCCATCTTTCCGGCAATCAACGGAATCTCAAATGCTCCCGGCACCCATGCAGTAGTAATGTCATCTTCCTTTACGCCATGACGAACCAGACCGTCAACTGCACCGCTTAATAATTTACTGGTGATGAATTCATTGAATCGTGCTGCCACGATTCCCACCTTCATATCCTGTGCTACTAATTTTCCTTCTAATGTGTTCATAATTATTTCCTCCTTGTATAATATGTATTGCCCCCTCGTTTCGTACGGGTATTGCCCCCTCGCTTCGCTCGGCGGCAGTTCCTCAGAGCCAT
>JAIECC010000443.1 GCA_029068665.1 Lachnospiraceae bacterium | reverse complement strand
GAAAAACTGGTAATTGTATCCCAAACGACATTTAATAACAAGAAATTTCAAGATTTAGTTGAAATTATATCAAAAATAGTGTATGATATATGTGCCTATAATACGATTTGCAACGCTACCGAGGCCAGACAGAAGGAAACAGCACAGCTTGCAAAGGAAGCAGATGCGATGATTGTGATAGGCGGTAAGAATAGCTCAAACACTCAGAAGCTATATGCGATCAGCAAAAATGAATGTGCAAATACTTACTATATACAGACACTCGTTGATTTGGATTTGACTGCTTTTGAATCCGTAAGTAGGGTAGGTATTACTGCAGGGGCATCTACCCCAAATAATATTATTAAGGAGGTTCATGACAGCATGTCAGAATTAAGTTTTGAAGAATTATTACAGGAAGAAGAAAAAAACAGCATCCAGATTGCACCTGGTAAACTGGTGGAAGGTGAAGTATTAAGCGTTAAGCCGGATGAAATTATTGTAAACATCAATTATAAGTCAGAAGGTGTAATTCCAAGAAATGAATATACCAACCAGCCAAATGCAGATCTGACTACAATGGTACAGGTAGGTGATAAGATTTCTGCCAAGGTTGTAAAGAATAACGATGGTGAGGGCCAGGTATTGCTTTCCTATAAGCGTGTGGCTCAGGATATGGCAAATGACCGGTTAGAGGCTGCCTGTGAAAGTGGCGAGGTATTAAGCGGCAAGGTTGTTCAAGTATTGGAAGGCGGATTAACTGTTTTATTTGAAGAAAGCAGAGTATTTATTCCTGCAAGTTTGGTGTCTGATTCCTATGAGAAGAATCTGGAAAAGTATATGGATCAGGAAGTAGAATTTGTAATTACCGAATGCAATCCTAGAAAGAGAAGAGTGATTGGTAACCGTAAAATGCTTTTGGTTGCACAGAAGGAAGAGGCACAGAAGGCATTATTTGAAAAAATTGAAGTGGGCATGACAGTAGAAGGTACCGTTAAGAATGTTACTGATTTTGGTGCATTTGTTGACTTAGGCGGTGCAGATGGATTGTTACACATTTCAGAGATGTCCTGGGGCAGAGTAGAGAATCCGAAAAAGGCATTAAAGGTTGGCGATACCGTTAAGGCGTTTATTAAGGATATTCAGGGAACAAAGATTGCCCTTAGTATGAAATTCCCGGAGCAGAATCCATGGGCAAGTGCTGCTGAGAAGTATGCAGTAGGAACGACAGTAACCGGTAAAGTTGCCAGAATGACTGACTTTGGTGCGTTTATTGAATTAGAGCCGGGCGTGGATGCATTGCTGCATGTATCTCAGATTTCAAAAGAACATATTGAAAAGCCATCCTCTGTACTTACAGTTGGACAAGAGGTAACAGCCAAGGTTGTTGATTTTAAGGAAGCAGATAAGAAAATCAGCTTAAGCATCAAGGCATTATTACCGGCCGATGAAGAAACAGAAGACCAGCCGGAAGATACAACTGAAGAGACCACAGAAGAGTAATTGGATTTTGACAACGGATTTGTGTCAGATATCCGCTTTATAGAAACGCTTGTACAAGTCGCCCTTAGTGAGCATGCTCTCATGGACAGCTTGAACAAGCGTTTTTGAATAACCGGACTATTAGGAGTAAAAGTAAAAGAAAATGAAAGAAAATGCGAACGATTACAATCAGTTTAAAAATGATATCTTAAGCCTTACCGGAATCGACCTGAATGCCTATAAAGAGCGGCAGATGAAGCGGAGAATCAATACCCTGTGCGAGCGGTACGGATTTCAGAGTTATGATGAATTTTTTCGGGATTTAAAGAAAAATCAGGAGCATCGGAAGGATTTTATGAATTACCTGACCATCAATGTATCGGAATTCTATCGGAATCCGCAGCAATGGCAGGTATTAGAGACCAAGGTGATTCCGGAATTGCTTCAGGGAAACCGGCATAGTTTAAAGATCTGGAGTGCTGCCTGTTCTACCGGAGATGAACCCTATACCATTATTATGATACTAAAGGAGTTATTTCCAAACGTAAATGTGAAATTAAGGGCAACCGACTTAGATGATAAAGTAATTGCTTATGCAAAGGAAGGACGTTATACCAAGAAAAGCCTTGCCGGTCTGCCGACTCAATATATCAATAAGTATTTTAAGAAGGAAGACAATGGTATGTATCAGTTGTCCAAGGAAATTATGAACTGTGTGGAATTTCAGCAGCATAACCTATTGGCAGATCCGTATGATACCAATTATGATTTGATTGTGTGCCGGAATGTACTGATTTACTTTACCGAGGAAGCAAAGCTGGAGGTGTTTAAGCGCTTTCACCGCTCCCTGCGGTTAAACGGGTATTTATTTATTGGCAGTACAGAGCAGATTTTACAGGCAAGGGCCATTCATTTTGAACCCTGTTATTCCTTCTTTTATAAAAAGGACCGATTATAATGAGAAATGCACTTCCAATGTCAGATAAGGTAAATCTGACAGTTGGAGGTGCATTTCAAGTTTGATGCCCCGTTGCTTGCGACTGGGTCTTTGGCTTGTTCAGGACATATTTCAGATAATTCAGCCAGAAGTCAGAAGTATCCGAAGGAAGCTCGGAAAGTGCTGCAAAGGACAGGGAATCTTTATAAGTCCGTTGATATAGACGGATGCCTGCCATGGGCTCCATGCAGGGACAAGGAAAAAAGAAATCTTCTTTTTTAAGAAAACAATTGCTCTTTTTTGCTTTTTCTTTATAAGCACTGTCTACATAGGAAGCAATGCTTTTATGTATTATGGTATCTTCCAGGGGGAGATAGTAGTACTCCTTCCAATCAGACAGAAAATACTTCATTTCTTCTTTCAGGACCGGTATGGTAATGACTGCCTGGTCTTCATAGCCGTTAAAATCACAATAGGAACTGCTGGTAATATAACGCAGAGGCAATGGATAATGCAAGTGCAGAATCAGTTGAATCTGAGATTCTGTTATAGTGGTTTTTTCCAGTTCCCAGGCATGCTCCTGAATACCCCGAAAATGAAGGAACTGCAAAAGCGGTATCATCGCCAGAATATCTTCATAATTATGCTGAAACAGCAATTTTTCCCGAAAGGGTTCCGGTTCCTTCAGAAAATCCCGGTAAACAGAAATTAGTTCACCGCCACTATGAGTATCCGTACGTGGAAGCTGCATGGCAGCTTCGATAGTTGTCAGTTTAAGATTGGAAAGTCCCAGTCCATGTTTATAGGTCCGGATGCATTTATACAAATCTACACTTTCTAAGGATGTAAGCCGTTCCGTTCCCGGAAGTGGAAGACCCAGGGTCTGATATTGTCTGCATTTTTCAATCAGATATGGTAAATCAAATCCTTCACCGTTGAAATGTATCAGAACGGAATCGTGCTGCAACAGCCCTAGAAAGGTGGACAATAGTTGATGCTCCGAGCGTCCGTCATTATTAAACAGCATTCGGTAATGCCAGCGATTTTCCCGGAAAAAGCAAACGCCAATCATATATAACAGGGTATTCTCCGGAGAAAATCCCGTTGTTTCAATATCAAATAAAAGCACTTTCTCCGGGGGATACCAGTGGTTTAACTGATAAAGTTCTGTCTGATTTAATTTGCCGTTCCATTCCTTCATCTGGTTTCTCCTTAGGACTCCTTACCGACTTTCGGTGTACTCTGGTATACTCTGGTACAATCCGACCTCAGGACTCCTCCCATCTTCGATGGGCCCCTCCTCAGGTCAAGTGCTGGGTCCCTCCTCAGGTCATAGTATATCACAATTTCTGATTGGATTTGTGTTTTATCGTGAATTTTTTCACTAACTTTTGCTTAATGTGGGAATCTATGTTATACTGATGTGGTTGATATGTTATAATTCAGCTATATAGAAATAAAGGAGAGGGAGCTTTACATGCTGGCATACATAACAGGTACATTGGAGGAAATTCAGGAAGATTCTGTGGTGATTGATCATCAGGGCATGGGCTATCGAATCTTTGTCAGCGCCATGGAACTGGGAAAGCTGCCGGCACCGGGACAGAAGCTGAAGCTTCATCTGCATATGATAGTCCGGGAGGATGATATCAGCCTGTACGGCTTTTCTTCTAAGGATGCCCTGTATATATTCCGGTTGTTGATCAGTGTATCCGGAATCGGTCCCAAGGCAGGGCTTGCAATTCTTTCTGCTTTATCCGTCAATGAGATTCAGATGGCTGTGTTAAGCGGTGATGTGAAGGCACTGACCAAAGCAAACGGTGTGGGAACCAAGGGAGCCCAGCGTGTGATTATGGAATTAAAGGACCGGATTGATCTGGATTCCATGCTGACTCCTCAGCAGGAGGCTGCAGGCGGTGGAATCGCCGCTTCCGATACTGTAACGGCTGCCGCCATGGCTTTAACCAGTCTGGGATACTCTCAGATGGAGGCTATGCAGGCCATTCAGCGGGTGGAACAAAGTGAGACTATGACAGAAGAAGAATTGCTGAAGGCGGCTTTGAAAAAAATAATCTGAAAAGGGAATATCGATGAATAATCGTATGATAACAACTGAATTTACGGAAGAAGACAGTAAAATAGAAAGCAGTCTGCGCCCGAAGTTCCTGGATGATTATATTGGACAGGAAAAGGTAAAAAACAACCTGAAGGTATTTATAGAAGCAGCAAAGCAGCGGGGAGAGTCTCTGGATCATGTGCTGCTGTATGGACCTCCCGGTCTGGGAAAGACAACACTGGCTTCCATTGTGGCAAACGAAATGAAGGTGAATTTGAAGATTACCTCCGGTCCGGCCATTGAAAAGCCGGGAGAACTGGCTGCCATACTGAATAATCTTTCGGAGCATGACGTTCTGTTCATTGATGAAATCCATCGTCTGAACCGGCAGGTAGAAGAGGTTTTATATCCGGCTATGGAGGATTTTGCCATCGATGTCATGATTGGCAAAGGGGCTGCCGCCCGTTCCATCCGATTGGATCTGCCTCATTTTACATTAATTGGTGCAACCACCAGAGCCGGCATGCTGACGGCCCCATTACGGGACCGGTTTGGTGTAGTGAACCGGCTGGAATTCTATACCAATGAAGAGTTAAGTGATATTCTGGAGCGTTCTGCTTATGTACTGGGAATATCCATTGACAGTGCAGGAGCCGGTGAAATAGCCAGACGGTCCAGAGGTACACCACGGCTTGCCAACCGCTTGTTGAAGCGGGTCCGTGATTTTGCGGAGGTGGAGTACCAGGGAGAAATTACATATGAGATTGCCAGAACGGCATTAAACCGTCTGGAGGTAGATACACTGGGGCTGGATGAAACAGACCGGAACATGTTAAAGACAATGATTGAAAAGTTTGGTGGGAAACCGGTGGGACTGGATACCCTGGCGGCAGCCATTGGTGAAGATCCGGGGACCATTGAAGATGTATACGAACCATATTTAATCAAGAACGGTTTTATTAACCGGACACCCAGAGGCCGCATGGTAACAGAGTTATGCTATCGGCATTTTGGACTTGAAGCTTATATACCAAAGGAAGAATAAGGAGGGACTTATGGCACAAAAGAATGATATACCGGTAATCATAAATGGAAAGGTCTATACCCTGAGTGGCTATGAAAGCGAAGAGTATTTACAGAGTATTGCAATGTATATCAATAATAAAATAACGGAATGCAAATCCAGTGAGCATTATCGTAAGCTGAATGCGGAATACCAGGGGGTACTTCTTGCTTTGAATATTGCCGATGATTATTTTAAGATAAGAAAGCAGGCAGAAGAATCCAACAAAGTAGAGGATGAAAAGGACAAGCAGCTGTATGATCTGCGGCATGAAGTGATCGAGACACGAATCAAGCAGGAATCGGCCTTGAAGTTGGTGGAAGAATATAAGGAGCAGGTCAATGCTCTGCAGCGGAAAATCATCCAGTTAGAGGCGGAACAGAATCGCAGCAGCAGTAAAAAATAAGGGTTTAAGATAGAATGAAAGAGGCTATGGAAGTAAAACTTCCTGAAATTCTGGCTCCGGCAGGTTCCCTTGGAATCATGAAGCAGGCCTTTCAGGCAGGGGCGGATGCTGTTTATCTGGGCGGACAATGGTTTGGTGCAAGAGCCTTTGCTGCCAATCTGACGGAAGAGGAATTACTACAGGGAATTGAATATGTACAGCTTCATCATAAGCGGTTGTATCTGACGGTGAATACTTTATTGAAAAATGAAGACATTGACCGTCTTTTCGGATTTCTGGAAAAGCCATATGCGGCGGGTTTGGATGGAGTTATTGTACAGGACCTGGGGGTTGCAGGAATGATTCGACAGGTGTTTCCGGCAATGGAGCTTCATGCCAGCACCCAGATGTCCATTACCAGTCCTTATGGAGCCGAATTGTTAAAGAACTTAGGTTTTTCCCGTATTGTTCCCGCCAGAGAATTATCCTTGGAAGAGATTCATATGCTGAAAAAGGAAACGGGTCTGGAAGTGGAGATTTTTGTACATGGTGCTTTGTGCTATTCCTATTCCGGCCAGTGTCTCCTCAGTAGTATGATTGGCGGCAGAAGTGGGAATCGTGGGCGATGTGCCCAGCCTTGCAGACAAATCTACACCACCGAAGATGGACATTCCGGATATCTGTTAAGTCCCAAGGATCTATGTAGTCTGAGGGTTATACCGGACCTGATCCGGGCAGGAGTGGATTCCTTTAAGATTGAAGGAAGAATGAAGAAGCCGGAATATGTGATTGCAGCAGTAAATGCATATCGAAGGGCTGTGGATGCTTATGGAGAGCAAAGGGGCTTTGACCTGCAGGCAGAACAGGAGCAGCTTGCAGATGTATTTAACCGGGGAAATTTTACGGAAGGATATTTTTTTCAGCATAACGGACCGGATATGATGGCCATGGAACGGAATCATCACAATGGGATTTTACTGGGAACCGTCCGACAGGTAAAAGGAAATCAGCTCATGATTCAATTAGAACGGGCACTGAATCGGGGAGATATACTGGAAGTCCGGACTGCTTCTGGTGAAGAAATAGAATTGACCTCCGGACAGGAGGGCAGGGCAGGACAGGTCATTGCCATCAATGGCAGACAGTTGAAAAAGATACAGGCAGGCGATCAGGTGTATCGCACCAAAAATCATGCTTTGTGTCAAAGACTGGTGGAAGAAAACGATGTTAATCGATTGAAAGAAAATATTAATTTTTCTGTTACGCTAAAGAAAGACTTATCTGCTAGAATAATAGCAGATTGTGGCGGACAACAGGTTCTGGTGATCGGTTCTGTTGTAAAAAAAGCGCAGAATCAGCCTTTGTCAAAAGAACTGCTTTTAGCCAAGCTGCAGAAGCTGGGAGATACTCCTTTTCTTCCGGGAAATATCCAGATTGACATGGATGAAGACTGTTTTTTATCCATGAAAGAATGGAATCAACTGCGCAGACAGGCTGTGACGGAGCTGGAGC
>JAIECC010000442.1 GCA_029068665.1 Lachnospiraceae bacterium | reverse complement strand
GGTAGGTACAGTATGCGAATTTCAGCGGGAAGAAAGAAAATCAGAATTGGTGATTTGCTTGTTGCAGCTGGAGCGATTACAGATGAAGAACTGCAGGAAGCAATCGCATATCAGAAGGAAAAAGGAATTAAGATCGGTAAGGCGCTGTTGGAAATGGGATTGATCAGTCAGGACCTCATGAATCTGACTCTTTCCCAACAGTTAGGAATTGCTTACATTGAGTTGCGTTCCTGTAAGCTGGAGGAGGATGTGCTTCGATTGATTCCGGAAAAGGAAGTTGTGCGGTATCGGGCAGTTCCGGTGGAAATCGATGAGTATAATCCGAATGTATTGAAGGTAGCCATGTCAGACCCTATGGACATCATTGCCATTGATGACCTGGGAATCCTGACCAATATGCAGATTGAACCGATGCTGACCAGTGATGAAGAGATTGAGGAAGCTATTGGTAAGTATTACGGTAATCAGCAGGCCATGGAGATGGCAGAGCAATACCGAAAGGAACGGGAGCAGGATGGCTTATCCCAGTCAGAAGAAGAGCAGTTAAATGAAGAGATTGATAATTCACCAATCGTATTGCTGGTAAAGCAGATTCTGGAGGGTGGTGTCCGGCAGAGAGCTTCCGATATACATATTGAAGCTCTGGAGACCAGTGTTCGTGTCCGGTATCGAATCGACGGTGCATTGAAGAAGGTCATGACCTATGATTATTCTCTGATGTCGGCAATTGTTGCCCGTATCAAGATTATTGGCGGTATGGATATATCCGAAAAGAGAAAACCACAGGATGGTCGTATTTCCATCTTTGTAGACCGGAAGGAGTTTGATATCCGTGTTTCCTGTCTGCCTACGGTATATGGAGAAAAGGTGGTAATGCGTCTGACCTCCAAGGAAGGTCTGACAAAGCCGAAGAGTGCATTGGGTCTGGGACCGGAGGAGATGAAGGTGTTTGATGGTATCCTGAGTAATCCTCACGGAATTATTCTGGTAACCGGACCGACAGGTTCCGGTAAGTCTACTACATTATATACATCTCTGAGTGAATTAAATACAGAGGACATTAATATAATTACAGTAGAAGATCCGGTGGAAGCGAATATTGACGGTATTAATCAGGTACAGGTAAATGCGAAAGCGGAAATGACCTTTGCGGCAGCCCTTCGTTCTATCCTGCGTCAGGATCCGGATGTTATCATGATCGGTGAGATTCGAGACGGTGAGACAGCGCAGATTGCAGTACAGGCCGCAATTACCGGTCACTTGGTTGTATCAACCCTGCATACTAATAGTGCAGCCAGTACCGTAACCCGTCTGATTGATATGGGAATTGAGCCTTACGTAGTAGGAGATGCTCTGGTTGGGGTTATTGCCCAGCGTCTGGTTCGCCGGCTGTGTCCGAAGTGCAAGCAGGGACGTTATGCAGAAGATAATGAAAAGACTCTGTTGGGGGTTTCAGTGGATACAGAACTGGGTATTTATGAACCGGTAGGCTGCCCGCTTTGCAACGATACAGGTTTTGCCGGACGTATTGGTGTGTATGAGATCATGCCGGTTTCCAGAAGCCTGCAGGCAGTTATTGCAAAGGGTGCAACGGCAGATAAGATAGAAGAACAGGCATTGGCAGAGGGCATGCTGACCTTGAAGCTGGCGGCAGGCAAGCTGGTAAAGGAAGGAATTACTTCCATCAGCGAGATGAAGAAGATTGTATATGAAGCCGGAGATGAATATTAGTCTGCGGTAAAGGGATGAGAATAGACGGAAGCGAAGGAGAGGTAAACGTATGTTGGACATGAACGAACTGCTTGCTTTTGCAGTAGAAAACAAAGCATCTGATATTCATTTTGGAGCAGGTATTCCGCCAAAGCTTCGAATCAATGGTAAACTGGTGGGTCTTGAGATGGATCCTATGAAACCGGCAGAGGTGGCGGAACTATTGGGAAGTTCCATGAATGACAAGCAGAAAAAAGTATTAAAGGAACGGGGAGAGGTTGACTTCTCTTACGCACATCAGACCTGTGGGCGATTCCGTGTGAATATCTACATGGATCGTGGAAATATGGCAGGTGCCTTCCGTCGGGTAGATACGGAAATTCCGAGACCGGATCAGCTGGGTATTCCTAATTCCGTAGTAGAGCTTTATAAAAGAAGAAGAGGACTGGTTCTGGTAACCGGACCGACCGGTTCCGGTAAGTCGACTACATTGGCATCCATTATTAACAAAGCCAATGAGAACCGGACAGATCATATCATCACTTTGGAAGATCCGATCGAGTATGTACATAGACACAAAAAGTCCATTGTAAACCAGCGGGAAGTTGGTATGGATACCTTAAGTTACAACAATGCTCTTCGTGCAGCACTTCGTGAAGATCCGGATATTATTCTGGTAGGAGAAATGCGTGATTATGAAACTATTTCTATTGCGGTAACTGCGGCAGAGACCGGTCACTTGGTATTCTCGACTCTGCATACCATTGGTGCTGCCAGTACCATTGACCGTGTTATCGACGTATTCCCGCCGCACCAGCAGCAGCAGATTCGTACCCAGCTTTCTATGGTTTTGGTAGGTGTTATTTCGCAACAGCTCCTGCCGACGGCAGATGGCAAGGGTCGGGTAGCGGCATTTGAGGTCATGATTGCCAATCCGGCAATCCGAAGCCTGATTCGTGATGGTAAGACTCATCAGATTCAGGCAACTGTACAGACCAGTAAGGCACAGGGAATGATTACCATGGATGATGCATTGTATGACCTGTATCAGGGAGGTATTATTACCAGAGATATGGCATTGACCTATGCTCAGGAACTGGATGCTTTGCGGAAGAAACTTGGCTAATTGTACAATATGCATAAAAAAGTAATGAAAAGACAAAAAAATATTGCAAAATGCCAAAAAATAATGTAATATGCAAAGTAGAAGATGTTGATATTCTGCTTACATTTGGAGTTTGGGGAGAAGTGAAGCGGAGTATGTCAGAAGAATAGAGTGCGGAGGAATGACGATGGCAGTATATAAGTATAAGGTCGTAGACGCAAGTGGCAAGGCCAAAAAGGGTGAAATCGAAGCGCAGAATCAGGAACAGGCAGTTAGTAAGCTGAAGTCAGATGGTTTTACAGTGGTTTCCTGCAACGAAGCCGGTGCCATGGATAAAGATATTGATATTAATATAAACAAAAAAATCAAGCCTAGAGACCTAAGCGTATTTTGTAAGCAGTTCGGTAGCGTACTGAAGGCAGGTGTTACCATTATATCGGCATTGGATATGATGGGAGAGCAGATGGATAATAAGACGCTGCAGCGAGTATTACGGGAAACAAAGATGTATGTAGAAAAAGGTGGTACTCTGGCAGATGGATTCCGTCAGCACTCTAAGGTGATTCCGCCGATTATGATCAGTATGATTGCTGCTGGTGAGATGTCCGGTAATTTGGAGGTCTGTTTTGAGCGACTGGCACTTCAGTTTGAGAAGGATTCTAAACTCCAAGGCAAAATTAAGGGTGCGTTGACTTATCCGATTATTGTATTGATTGTTGCGGTTGTTGTAGTAATTGTTATGGTAGTTGCAGTTATTCCGGCCTTTTCAGATATGTTTGCGGATATGGGTATGGAACTGCCGGCAGCGACCAAGCTGTTGCTTTGGCTGTCTGATTTGTTCCGGTATCGTTGGTGGCTGGTATTAATTATCATAGCTGCTGTAGTAGGTGCTTATAAGCTTTTTGCAGCATCAGATGTAGGAAAACATGTATTGGGGCAATTTGCTATTAAGGTACCGATTTTTGGTAAGTTAAATGTTATGAGTGCTGCTGCAAGTACAGCCCGTACTCTGAGTACATTGATGGCATCTGGTATTGCTTTGGTGGATGCGGTAGACAGCGTTGCAGAAATGATGAGCAATATATTGTTCAAAGAGGCGTTGCTGGATGCCAAGAATCAAATCATGAAGGGTGTTCCGTTGTCGAAGCCGATTCGGGATTGCGGTATTTTTCCAAGTATGCTGCCGCAGATGATTAAAATCGGAGAAGAGACCGGTAATATCGAAGACATGATGGATAAAGTGGCGGATTATTATGAAGAACAGGTGGATATGACCACCGAGCAGGTTACAACAGCCATGGAACCATTGACTATGGTAGTTATGGCAGGTATTGTAGGTATTATTGTAGCCGGTGTGTATGGTCCAATCCTTTCTATGTACAATGGAATGGACAATTTATAAGCGGTTAATCTCCGGTGAATCCGAAACCGTCACCGGATGTTAATAAATATCATATAATAAAGGAGAGATTATTATGAAAAAAACAAGTAACAAAGGTTTCTCAATGGTCGAGCTGATCATCGTAATCGCAATCATGGCTATTCTGGCTGCAGCATTGGCACCATCCTTGATTAAGTACATCAACAAATCAAGATTAAGTACTGATGTTCAGACTGGTACTACTATTGCAAGTGCTGTTAATGCGGCATTAGCTGTAGAAAAGGCATATGACGATTGTGCCGTAAATGGTTATGATACCGGTGTATGGGCAGTTAACAACATCATTAATAAGAATGATGAGTTTGCTAAAGAAATGGCTGGAGTTATTGGTGCTACTGCAGTAAAGGGTAAATCCAAGAAGGATTTAGGTGGTAATGCTATGGCTGCTACTGAGTTCTATGTATCTATCGATGCTAAGAACAACAAGGTTCAGGTATGGTATGGTGCAACAGATGATGCTCATTTAGTATCTCCAAATCCTGGCGCTTCTATGGCTGAATAATTTTAACTTTTTGGATAACACATGTCCGGAATGCCGGGCGTGTGTTATCTCTATATAGGTGGTAGTGAATATGGGGACTTGGTTGGAAGTAAGCATTGTTTTGGTTTCGGGATTAGTGATAGGAGTTTTGTTCCGGTGGCTTCGTGGCCTGATTTGTTATATTCGGTATATGGATGCAGAGGAGCCGGGAGTATGTGATGCCTGTCAGAATCGGGAAGAATGCATTGCCATGAAGGAAATTGGCAGTTCCAATTGGGTGACGGAGTTCACATTTGCAACCTATTTATCTGTGAAAAAGCGATGCGTGTATGCGAAGGAACAAAACCGGAGCTACATGCTGGTTTTTATGATTTTGAATAGTGTTTTATATGGAGGTTTATATGCAGTTTATGGCTGGAATGTAGATACATTATTGTATTGTCTGGCGACTACTGCATTACTCTATATAGGTGCTGTAGACTGGAATACACAGTATATTCCGGCAGAATTGAATGTATTTATATTTTTACTGGGACTGATTCGACTTTGTTTGGGCCCAGAACGTTGGCTCGAGCAGGCGATTGGTCTGTTTGCAGTCAGTCTGTTTCTGCTATTGGTGGATTTCATTGGCACAAAAATATGGAATGGCAACCATGTAGTAGGCGGCGGCGACATTAAGCTCATGGCAGCGGCTGGCTTATTATTAGGCTGGAAACTGAATATTGTAGCATTTATGATGGGATGTATTGGTGGAAGCATCATACATCTGATTATCATGAAGATAGGTAAAGGAGAGCATCGGCTTGCCTTTGGCCCATATTTAGCAATGGGCATCTATATCGCCATGATATGTGGTGAACAGCTTATGAGCTGGTACCTAGGTATAATGGGCTTGTAGCCCTAAAACATACACTTATTAGCGAGGGAGGCTACGAAAATGGCAAATAATAAAGTCTTAACCATAGACATAACGAATGAAAATATTACAATTGTCGAAGTGACGGCTGCACAGAAAAAGCAGACTTACATCCATGATGTAGTGATCTTTGACACACCGGAGGACAGCTATGAAGATGGTTTTATCCGGGATAAAGACAAGATTGGAGCGGCAATCCGGGAGCAGTTGAATGC
>JAIECC010000441.1 GCA_029068665.1 Lachnospiraceae bacterium | reverse complement strand
GTAAATTATAATGGTCTTGGTAATATGCAGGGAAATACAGAAAATGGAGGACGGCAGACTTTTTTGGAAAATGATGCAATTCTTGTGAATGTGGAAATGAATGGAAACAACCGAATGCTTTACTTTGATATAAATACGCAGAAATTGCAAATAGGGTGCGAGAAGGGAGGGTGTTTGCATAGCGGTTCGGAATGTGCTGCGAATCATGATTTTATGTTTTTGCAAAGCTATGGGGCTTTATATTTTGGTGTTCCGTTTGAAAGGAGCAGACGGGAAATATGGAAAGTAGAACAGGGAGAAATGAGCTGTTTTTATCGAAGTGACAATGATATCATTGGGATATGGTGTTATAATGAATATTTATATTATATGACAGAATTTGGAGTTTTTAGAATTTCTATGAAAAAACCGGATGAGGCGATGCAAATATTGGATCGTCCTATTTTGTATGAATATCTTACATTTTATGAAGATAGTATGTATTTTTGCGAAGAAGACATGCTATTATACCGGGCGGATTTAGATGGGAAAAATAAACAAAGACTACTGGAAGAAAAGGTTTTGTCGCCACAGATTTATGAGGACAGAATTTATTATCGCAGTGGGGAATACGACGATAAAAGACAGTACGAGATTAAGAATACATTATGTTCCGTTACATTGGATGGGAAAGAGAAACAAGAATTGATAGACCAAATTTATCAGTTTTGCATAGCAGATGGAGGAATTTATTATACTGAATTGCCTGTGGAACAAGAAACCACATTGTATTATCTAAGTCTGAAGGATGGGCAGGAACACCAAATTACTGATTGTCATGCCGGATATATATGTTTATTTGAGCAGACCGATTGGATTTTATTTACAAAAACAGATGGAGAATTAGAGCCGGGAGAAGTGGGTGGTAAGCCTACGCATTTATATTGTATAAAAAAGGATGGCACACAGTGTCAACGTTTAGAATATCCAAAGATGATTGGAGAATAGGTATGAGAATTGAGTTAAAAGGAATTACTAAAAAATATGGAAAAAAAACTGTGCTATCTGATGTGAACCAAAGCTTTGCAGAGGGAGTATATGGCATCTTGGGACCAAATGGAGCAGGAAAAACAACACTATTAAATATTATGGCATCTGTGCTTTCGACTGATGAGGGAAAAATATATTATGAAGGAAAAGAAATTAATGAGTTGGGAGAACGCTATCGGGCTATTTTGGGGTATTTACCACAAAAGATGGAATTTTATGATCATTTTACCGGATATGATTTTTTAAAGTATATGTATTTGCTCAAGGGCGGGAAACAGAAAAATCCGGAGCAGTTAAATGATTTGCTGCAAAGGGTTCATTTATATAATGTGCGAAATCAAAAAATAGGTACTTATTCAGGTGGTATGAAGCGAAGGTTGGGAATTGCACAGGCATTTATTGGAGAGCCTAAGTTATTATTGCTTGACGAGCCGACTGTGGGATTGGATTTGGAAGAACGTGCCGAGTTCAAAAAAATGGTGAAAGAGCATGGAAAGAAGGGAACGGTAATACTGTCCACCCATATTGTTTCTGATGTAGAAGAAACAGCGGATTATATTGTGTTTATGAATGATGGCAAGCTATTGGAGAGTAAAGACAATGATTACTATAAATCCTATATGAAAGAACATGGTATAGAGGGACTGGAACAGTATTATCTACAATTGGCGGGGAAGTGGTTGAATGATGCAGCAAGTGAAATTTGAAATGAAGAAGTACATATTTAGACGCAGCAATCTGATTATTTTGGTTTTGAGTTCTCTTTTATTTGCTGTTCTAATTCTTTTCTCTGAATGGAAGGTGTTTTTGGATAAGACATCATCTGTGAAGTTTTTTTCATATATGGGAGATTCCTATACAGAGGAGGTAAAAGAAAAATTACAAGATGAATATGAACAGCTGAGGGGGGAAATATATACAACCATGCCCGATGGCAGTATTATTGTAGAACAGGAACAGGTGTTTGCACAAGGATCATATGGAAAAACCAAGATAGAGGACTATGGTTTAATAGCAGAGGCATTGGAGAGTATTGAGGCAGTAGAAAAAAGAAATGAAACAATTCAGATACTTCTGGAAAATCAAAATGATACCGTGTTGAATGGTTATTATGTGTCGGAGCAGAATAATCAGATTGCTAACAGGAAACAGTTAGATTGTTTTGTGAATTTTGCATGGTTTAGCTGGGGCAGCTGTCTGATGGTAATACTATTGCTTGGTTCCTCTTTTAGCATAGAAAACCAGAGAAAAATGCTTCCGCTGCTGAGTGCCACAAAAAAGGGTGAGGATTCTTTGTATTTTTCTAAGATTATAACGGGATGTATTATGGCAGTTGCTGTGAACGTCTGGTTCTATTTTCTATATATGATAATTCAGGGGTTCTTGTTGGGGATTAGCAGTGATACATTCCGTATGCCATTGTTTTTGGTAAACGGATATGAATTATGTATTTCCGGTATGACGGTGGGAAATATCATGACATTTCATTTTATCTTTGGTGTATTTGTAACAATTCTGACTGCATTAGTTACAATGACATGCTCAAAAAGTATTGGCAGGAGTATTTATGCAAAAGTGGCATCTGTTCTGTTACTTTTAACTGGAACGGGAGTGGATTTGTTTTATTACGCTGTATACCAGAGTTCCTTTATGTTCAATGATGATCGATGGTATCTGGTGTCCATAGCAAAAATGTATCAGATTATGAACCTTGAAAAAAAATGGAATCCTTTTTCCCTTCTTACAATGCAGTATTATTTTGCACAACCGCGTTTTTTTACATGGAATGGGTATCAGTATCCAGTGTATATTTTTCCTTTTATTGTATTGATTATTCTGTCCGGAATTCTCATTGTTTATCTTATTTGGAATAGGAAGAAAAGGAAGGTGTAATATATGTTTGGGCTTGAGTGTAAAAAAATATTCAGCGGAAAAAAAATCAGCATACTCCTGCTAGTATTTTTGTTTTCTTGTTTTCTTTTTTTTCTGCAGTTGAAGGGAGTACAAAATGGAGGAGATACACCGGTTACCCAAGAGATTTATCAGATAATACAGGGAAAACCAATGAGTGAAGCCGGAGAAGTTTTAAGAGAAGAAAAAGAACGTGTGGAAACTATTTTGGGCAGAGAGTATGAAATGGAGGAGGCATACCGAAAAGGAGAAATCGAAGCGGATGAATATATAGAATACAGAGATTTGTACCATGAATGCAAGGTCAAAAAAGAGGTTGTTATTTCTGTTTATGAACATTATCTGCAGATGGAGGAACAGGGAGGCGAAATGGTATTTGATTTGTATTATAATAAGCTTTTTGATTTTAAAAGAATATCCATTGGCTTGCTGCTCTCTATTATTTTAACGAGTATATTTCTTGTGAACTGTGAGTCAAAACAACTATTTTCTGTTTTAAGTGCGACACTGGTAGGAAACAAAGGAATTAGAAAGGTGAAATTACAAGTAATGGGAAGCGTATCTGCTGGGATTGCCATATTGTTTACCCTGATGGAATATGCGATATATATGTGGTTTTTACCCTTTTCCCAGCTTGGGATGCCAGTGCAGAGTATTTCCGTACTATGCCGCATTCCCTTCTCAATAACGATTGGTGAATGGATGTTAATTTATGGGCTTATGAGAATTGTGGGAAGTGTTTTGTTAGGAGTAATTTTATTTTATATCCAATACTATAACGGACGGGAGAGAGTGAGGAACAGACATATTGACCACCAACCTGCCATGAAATATAATGATATGAAAAGAGGAGAAGAATGAAAATTCAGAATCGTTAAATTTATTACAATATAAGGAAAGTAATATTATGGCAAAGAATAAAATCTTAATCATAGAAGATGAAGAAGCGATTGCAAAGATGATTGCAATGAATCTGAAGGTGGCTGACTATGAAGTACAGCTTTTTTATGATGGAAAAGAGGCGGCAGATGCTTTGCCGGACCGGCATGACTATGACCTGGCATTGCTGGATGTGATGCTTCCGGGACTGGATGGCTTTCAGCTGCTGGAATATATGAAGGAGTATAAGATTCCGGTGATTTTTCTGACAGCGAAGGATGACATTGGTTCTAAGATTCAAGGCTTAAAGGGCGGTGCCGAAGATTATATTGTAAAGCCCTTTGAGATATTAGAGCTTATGGTACGAATGGAAAAGGTACTGGAACGAACGAAAAAGTTAAGCAACGTGATTCAGGTGCTGAATATGGAGATCAACTTTGAAGAGCATACTGTAAGGCAGAATGGAGAAGAGATCCCATTAAAGCCAATGGAATTTGAACTGCTGGCGGTGCTGGCAAAGAATAAGAATATTGCTATTTCCAGAGAAAATCTCCTGCGTATGGTTTGGGGTATTGATTATATGGGAGAAACCCGGACCGTGGATGTGCATATCGGACAGCTTCGGAAAAAGCTGGGCCTGGGTGATTCCATAAAGACAGTGTCAAAGATGGGATACCGGTTGGAGGAATAACAGTGAAATTAAGAACAAGAATCATATGTTTCAGCAGTATTGCTGTGGTTCTGGCATGTCTGCTCAGTGATGGAATCATCTGGAAATTTTATCAGAAAATCAAGTGGAACGAAGCATTATTAACAGGATACCAGGCAAGCTATGCGGTGATGAGCGAGTTAGATGACAATTTAGAGGGAATGCCTTCCCGGCAGATGAATTCCACATATATGAATTATTATTTTAAAAGCAGGGGCGATGATTACAGTGTATGTATCCGAATAGTTAATGGCTATATGGCTTTAAATGATACTGGAGAAAATGGAGATGCAGAAAAATCATATGGAGATATGGAGGAACTATATAATCATACGATTTTCTCGGCCGGGGAGTTGCTAAGTCTGGATTACAGGACGTATGAGAGTATGTTTTATACGGAGCTGACCTGGAAGGGTGGTCATTATCTGGTATTTGCGGATGCAATGGATGAGAAAGATCTGGTCTTGTTTCATATTGTAGATATCAATTATGTATGGCAGGAGTTAGAACAGCTGATTCTGGTTATGCTGTTGATTACCGTGGTTGCGGCTGCGGCTGTGATATTTTTGCTGTCCATAGTATTAAAAGCAGCTTTGCGTCCTCTCCAGGAACTGAATGAAACCACGAAACGGATGGCAGAGGGATTGTATGACCAGAGGGTTGTCATTCAACAACAGGATGAAATCGGACAATTGGGCGAGAGTTTTAATGCCATGGCAGAAGCAGTAGAGGCAAGAACCCGGAATCTGGAAGAGTCGGAGCAGAAGAAGACCTTATTCATGGGCAATCTGACCCATGAATTGAAAACCCCTATGACTGCCATTTCCGGCTATGCCCAGACACTGTTATCCACCAGACTCAGTAAGGAGGATGAGGAGGAAGCTCTCCATTATATCTATGAAGAGTGTGGGCGGCTGGAACGATTGTCAAAAAAAATGATGAAGCTGCTGGAGCTGGATCAGGAGGAGGAATTAGAGTTAAAAGAGACTTCCGTCCGAGCATTATTTGAAGCGGCGGAGCGCTCCTGTCAGGTCATCTTACGGGAAAAGCAGATTTCCTTAAGGATTACGGAGCATGGGGAGCGGTTTCTTATGGATATCGACCTTATGACGGACGTAATTGTCAATCTGATTGATAATGGGATAAAGGCAAGTCAGCCGGGCGGAACAATCTGTCTCAGTGCAGAGGGAAGAACCATTCAGGTACAGGACTTTGGACAGGGCATACCGAAGGAAGAGCAGGAGCGGATTTTAGAGCCATTTTATATGATTGATAAATCCCGAAGCCGAAAAAATGGTGGCGCGGGTCTGGGACTTGCCCTGTCAGCACTGATCATAAAG
>JAIECC010000440.1:1600-1826 GCA_029068665.1 Lachnospiraceae bacterium | reverse complement strand
ATTGAATATTGATGAAAAGGCAATGGAAGATTTCTGGGAAATGAGAGCAGAAAAGTATAGTGAGGAGCATCCGTATGTGTCCATTAAACTAAATGATAAGAATCCGGATTTTTCCGATAGAATTGATGAATATGAGAGAACGAACATTCTGCCTATGTTAAATATTAAGGATGACTCCTATGTGATAGACATAGGCTGCGGTGTTGGACGTCTGGCAGAATCTATT
>JAIECC010000440.1:0-1500 GCA_029068665.1 Lachnospiraceae bacterium | reverse complement strand
CACTGCTGGATGCAGGATTTAAAGTATCCCATCAGGATTTTTTGGCTAAGGAGTTCCAACGGTTCAGTGAGACAGCCCGGTATTATCTTATTTTTGAAAGATGATACGGCTTGACGATATAATAAAAATAATATTTAAGTGAGGAGAATAATTATGCCAAGAATATATGGTGATGAATTGAACATTGATGAAAAGGCAATGGAAGATTTCTGGGAAATGAGAGCAGAAAAGTATAGTGAGGAGCATCCCTATGTGTCCGTTAAATTAAATGATAAGAATCCGGATTTTTCCGATAAAATTGATGAATATGAGAGAAAAAACGTTATGCCTATGTTAAATATTAAGGATGACTCCTATGTGATAGACATAGGCTGCGGTGTTGGACGTCTGGCAGAATCTATTGTGGATCAATGCAGATATTATCTGGGAACAGATGTATCGGAAGGATTGCTCCAGATAGCAAGAAAAAGAATCGTATCCGAAACAGAATGTGATTTTCTGCCTATGGCATTCCAGGAATTGGACAATGTTAGTGAAAAAGTGAAATACAGTGGCAGATATAATCGGGTTATTATTGTCGGAGTATTGTTATTCATGAATGATGCAGAGCTAACGAAAAGCCTGGAGAATCTTCTTACTATATTGGATGAGCATGCCGTGATTTATATTTCAGTTTCTGTTGCTTTGGAAGAACGTATCACGCTGACAGAGTGGGAAAGTCAGGATTTTGAGGGAGAATATAATGCGATTTATCGCACAAGGGAAGAATATATGAAATTATATAAGCCACTGCTGGATGCAGGATTTAAAGTATCCCATCAGGATTTTTTGGCTAAGGAGTTCCAACGGTTCAGTGAGACAGCCAGATATTATCTTATTTTAGAAAGATAATAAAAGCATATTTGCAGTACAATGGGGTATGCATTCTCTTTTAGAAGATTTGGAATTTTCAGGAGGAAGACATGTACAAAGAAACAATAGGTCTTGTAGGTGGTTTTGGCGCATATGCAACATTAGATTTTTTTGGAAGGTTACTGGAATACTTTCCGGCGGAAAAGGAAAGTGAACGTCCAAGAATTATTATGGATAATAATTTTCCGATGCCCAGCAGAGTACGGGCGATTTTATATGGCGAACACTACGACCGGATAGTAGAGGAAATAGCAGCATCTATTCAATATTTAATGGATGGCAATGCAGATAAAATTGTTTTGGTGTGTTCTACGGCTCATGTATTTTTGCCGGAGGTGCTTGAAAAAATTCCAGATGCGAAAGATAAAGTGGTAAGTCTGATACAATGTGTGGCAGATACTATGAAAAAGGAAAACATAAAAAATGTTGTGATAATTGGTACAGAGGGTACAATGGACACTGGGGTCTATGATAGAACTCTTGAAGAGAAAGCAGGAATTAAAGTATATAAGCCTGAACCGGAAGAATACCCTGAGATAAGAGCATTTATTGAAAGTGTAAAACAAAAAAATATGAAGGATTCTATTT
>JAIECC010000044.1 GCA_029068665.1 Lachnospiraceae bacterium | reverse complement strand
GAATTACCTGGACATGATAAGAAATGGATAAAGTTTTCTTTTCGTGTCCGGGTTTTTTGGCTTATGTGAAAGAAAAGTAAAAAAATTACCGGTTTAGTCATAAAATCCAAGAGATTTTAAAATAATATAATTAAGTGTGTGAAAGGAGACAGAAGCTATGGTAACATTTAATTACACAATTACAGATGAAGTAGGTATTCATGCAAGACCAGCGGGAATACTGGTACAGGAGGCAAAAAAGTACTCGTCTGCAACCATTACCGTGAAAACTGCAAAAGGGAGTGCCGATGCCAGAAAGCTTTTGGCAATTATGTCCCTGGGTGTAAAGCAGGGGGATGAAGTGACGGTTGAAGTCAGTGGAGAAGATGAGGAAGCAGTAGCAAAAGCAATTCAGACATTTTTTGAGAATAACTTATAATCGGATTATCGTTGAGAAAGAAGGAGCTTATGGAAAAATATTCAGGAAAAAAGGTATTTAACGGTGTTGCAATCGGACCAATCCTGTTCTATTCCAAGGAGCAGGGACAGATTGTAAGAAAACATGTTGATGATACAGCAGCGGAGTTGGAGCGTTATGAGAAGGCCAAGGCAACTGCAGTGGAACAGCTTCAGGAGCTGTATGAAAAGGCAGTACAGGAAGTGGGAGAGGTGAATGCTCAGATTTTTGAGGTTCACAGCATGCTTCTGGATGATGATGATTACAATGAATCCATTACCAATATGATAACCACCCAGGAGGTAAATGCAGAGTATGCAGTTGCCAAGACGGGGGATCATTTTGCAGAAATGTTTGCCAATATGGATGATGAATACTTCCAGGCACGTTCCGCGGACATAAAAGATATTTCTGACCGTGTGGTTTCTGTCCTGTCCGGAAAGGGTGATTCCGGTGACCTGGGTGACAATCCGGTCATTATTGTAGCAGAAGATCTGGCACCAAGTGAAACCGTGAAAATGGATAAGTCCAAGCTTCTGGCATTTGTTACAAGGCTGGGCTCCACCAATTCCCATACTGCAATTCTGGCAAGGACCATGGGAATCCCTGCATTAATTGGTATTGACATTCAGAAGGAGTGGAATGGAAAGCAGGCAATCGTGGATGGTAAGGAAGGGATTCTTTACATTGACCCGGATGAAACGACACTGCTGGAATACCAAAAGAAAAAAGAGGAAGAAGAGGAACGGAACCGTCTGTATCAGACCCTAAAGGGAAAGGAAACAGTTACCCAATCCGGTCAGAAGGTACATCTTTATGCCAATATTGGTAATGTAAATGATCTGGCTACCGTTTTATTAAATGATGCAGAAGGAATCGGCTTATTCCGCAGTGAATTTCTGTATCTGGAATCCAAGGATTATCCTACGGAAGAGGAGCAGTTCCAGGTATATAAGAAGGTAGCGGAAACCATGGCAGGTAAGAAGGTAATCATAAGAACACTGGATATCGGTGCAGATAAGCAGGTGGATTACTTTGCATTAGATAAAGAGGATAATCCTGCACTGGGCTTTCGGGCGATTCGTATCTGCCTGACTAAACCGGAGATTTTCAAGACACAGCTTCGAGCATTATTCCGTGCAAGTGCATTTGGAAATATTGCAATTATGTATCCGATGATTACTTCTGTGGATGAAGTACGACAAATCAAGACCATATCTGCTGAGGTAAAGGAAGAGTTAAAGGCGGCAGGTATACCGATTGGTAATGTTGAAGAAGGAATCATGATTGAAACACCGGCGGCTGCTATTATCAGTGACCTGCTGGCAAAGGAAGTGGATTTCTTTAGTATTGGAACCAATGATTTGACCCAGTACACACTGGCAATTGACCGTCAGAATCCAAAGCTGGACCCATTTTATAATGCACATCATGAAGCAATCCTGCGGTTGATTCGTATGGTGGCAAAGAATGCACATGAGGCAGGCATCTGGGCCGGTATTTGTGGCGAGCTGGGTGCAGATATGGAATTGACAGAAGCCTTCCTGGAAATGGGATTGGATGAATTGTCCGTATCGCCGGGATATATTCTGCCAATTCGTAAAATCATTCGGGATGCAAAATAAAGTCCGGGTTATATGAGCCATGCATGGCAAAGTTGAACTGGCTGTCGGGAGCTTGCTCACGGACAGCCAGATTCAATCTTTGTCATATAGGGCGAAGCCCTGCGACTATTGTCATAAGGAGGGACCCATCATAGATGAGAGGATGCCTTATGACCTGCGTGCACATCAATTTGTATTAATAATACAATCTCAGGGGTACAGAACATGAGCAAACTGATTTTTTTTGATATCGATGGAACACTAGTGGATTTCTCCATGCATATACCGGACAGTACGCTGGAAGGGCTTAGGCTGGCTCGCGCAAACGGGCATAAGATTGCCATTTGTACCGGTCGGCCATATACGAACATTTATCCTTTTTTATTGGATTTTGGTTTTGACGGGGTAGTAGCATCGGCAGGTGCCCATATTCAATATCAGGATCAAAAGATTTATCATAGTGTTCTGGAAACGAAGAAGCTGGTGATTCTGGCAGGGCTGTTTCGCAGACATGGAGCTGCTTACTTTTTTCAGGGCTATTCCGGAAGGTTTGTTTCGAAGCCGGACAGTCTGGTGATGGACGAGGTATTATCCGATGGTGACAGCGCAAAGAAGCTAAGAGAGGGAATGATACTTTGTGAAGCACCGGAACAAATGGAGGATATGGAGTGCGGTGTGTACTTTCGGTCCGATGTTGTCATAGAGCAGATGCAGGAAGAAGCAGACGCTGCTACAGAGGGATATTTTTGCCTGACCGGATGCAGCTTTGGTACGGATATTGTGTATTCCGGTGAAATCACCAAAAAAGGCGTGAATAAGGCAACGGGAATGCAGCGTTTGTTAGAAGCCATGGGAATGACGCAAAAAGATTCCGTTGCGTTTGGAGATGGCTCCAATGATTTTGAAATGATAGAGTTTGCTAATCAGGGAATTGTCATGGGAAATGGAATTCCCAAGCTGAAGGAATGTGGAGATTACGTGACCACTGCCATAGACCAGGATGGTATTTGGAATGGATTAAAGCATTTAAAGCTTATATAATTTGGTATATTTACATTAATAGCAATAAAATTGGAATGTTGCAAATATCATTTGACTAAGGTATCATATAAGTAGTAAAAATAAGTTTTCTGTTAAAAGGAATGCAGATAATAAAAGAAAGGACTGATTTTATGGCTGTAGCAATAAAAGAAGATTATCAAAGAGCCTTGAACGAACAGAAAAAGGAAGTTCGAGAACTTGTAATGGCAGGATTAGAACAGATAAAAGAAGGGCAAACAAAAGATTTTAATGCCGTGTGTGACAGATTGGAGAAAAAATATAGGGATGAGGCAATATCAAATTAAAATTACAGGGTTGGCAGAGAAAGATTTAGAAAATGCCGTCGATTACATTGCCCATGAATTGAAAAATCCGTCTGCTGCTGAAAATACAGTAAGTGGAATCCGTGCGAAAATAAATTCTTTAGTAAATTTTCCAGAGAGAAATGAGTTGGATGAAGATGAGTTGCTTGCCAGATTAGGTGTCCGAAATGATTATTATCGTAATTACAAGATTTATTATTTGATTGAAGAAAACACCATTTATATAGTTAGAATTTTACATATGTTAGTTGATAGTAAAGCATGGCTGTATCGTACATTTGAATTGTAAAGTGATGATACATGGTATTCCTTTACAGCCAGACCTATTATTATTCAAAAGGCTTCAAAATGGCAAAAAACGACCAGCCTTGATATATGGAAGATATCGGGGCTGGTCGATAATTGTCAATCCGGGTGAACTTTGTCTTTAATGCGCAGGCTTGCTTCAATGTGCATGATCCAATGGCGGGAAAGAGGCATTTGTATTAATCCTCCAACATCTTTTGAACACCAGTAATCTATCAGCCAGCGGACGTTTTCTTCTTTACTTACAACACCTAATGACTTTATGCGTTCTTTATCTGAATAAATCATGCTTCGTCTCAAATCTCTATAAGAAAGATTTTTTAATATATTATTTGTGCTGTCTTTTACAGATTCCGCATACCGATATAATTCATCCAGGTTTAAAGCTTTCGAAAAATCGGCAATTTGTTGTTTCACAAGTTCATTTCCGGTTGTAATTATGGGAGAACCAATGCAATTCTGATAATCCCCTAAAAAGAAAATCTGCTCGTCCTGACAAATAAGAGTATGTACAACAATGTCCTCTATACGAAAAATGTGCCATATTGAATAAGCAATTGTTTTACTCTGATAGCCATCTACATTGATAAAAGGAATTGCATTAAATTCTTCCCGGCTTAATTCTGTTTTGAATTGATATAATTCAGCAAATAATTGTTGACGCAGTTCCAGAAGAGTTTCGATTCCTTCATGAAAAGTTGCTTCTTTTTTGATTTGAGTCTGCATGGTTTTATTTAGTTCTGACCATTCTTTATTCATCTGTATTCCCCTTTAGTATTTTAGATAAAAATGTTTCTGTTAATTTTAATAAGCTAT
>JAIECC010000439.1:1623-5406 GCA_029068665.1 Lachnospiraceae bacterium | reverse complement strand
CCTCTCCATATATTCATTTATGCTTATTTCCTGTCGCTTTTTCTCTACCTTTTTCTCAGCGACATCATTAATAATATCATCTTCAAATTGTACTGTCAACCACTTTCTCTTGTTTTTTTGAAGATTTTTCCAAGGATATTTCTTCCTTATTTTCGTGATAAAATTTCAGGAGGCTTACACATAAAAACTACACTTTTATCTAAATACGGGTTTACTGATATTGCAATATTCCTTCTGCTAAAATCATATCCTCCGGAGTTGTAATTTTCAGATTACGATAATCCCCTTCAATGACCTTTACCTTCGTATTGCAGTAATATTCTACCAGCATAGTATCATCTGTAATATTCCCCATTTTCGACTTTCTCATACGGGCATAAGCTTCTTTTATCAATGACACCTGAAATGTCTGAGGAGTCTGTATCTGCCACAGAGTACTGCGATCCGGTGTATCAATTCCAATCCCGTTCTCATTAACCACTTTAATGGTGTCCTTTACCGGCATTCCCACGGTACAGGCACCATATTCTCTTGCTGCTTCTATAGATTGCTGAATCATTTCCAGGTTAACAAAAGGTCTGGCGCCATCATGAATTAATACAATTCCACCTGTGATACAATTCAATCCCTGCTCAACAGAATCGTACCGCTCCGTGCCTCCAGCAATAACATCAGTCACCTTATCAAACTGATACTTTTCAACAATCTCTTTCTTACAATATTCAATTTCCGTTTCTCCTGTTACAAGAATGATTCGCATTACATTACTTTCTTGAAAACATTTCAACGAGTAATATAACACCGGCTTATCCTGCAACAGCATAAACTGCTTCTGAACCTTACTGTTCATGCGCCGTCCCTGTCCTGCCGCCAGCACAATAACACTGATTTCTTCCTTCACTGTCATATCCCTTCTATCTCCATATCTAATAGGAAACCACACCATCAACCCGAAGCGTTCTTATAGAGATGCTATCGTTCCCCCAGCTTTAGATTCGGAACAGCATTCAAATCAAGTCCATGACGAATCCCTTTTCGGTATTCATAGTAGCCTGCGGCTCCAATCATTGCCGCATTATCCGTACATAAAATCGGAGAAGGGTAATAAAAGTCGATTTCCTTCTCCCTGCATCGTTCTTTCATGGTCTGGCGAAGTGCTGTATTCGAAGCAACTCCTCCTGCAATTGCCAGCTTTTTCATTCCGGTTTCTTCCATAGCCATCATGGCATGTTCCGTTAATACATCCACTACTGACTGTTGGAAGGATGCTGCAACATCCGCCTGATTATAGGATTCACCCTTCATTTCACACTGGTTCAGATAATTCAATACAGCTGATTTCAATCCACTAAAACTAAAATCATATGGATGCTCCGCAATGCTGGCCCTTGGAAAAGTGATTGCCTGTGGATTTCCCTTTCCGGATATCTTATCAATCTTTGGTCCTCCCGGATATCCCAGTCCAATCGCCCGGGCAACCTTGTCAAAGGCTTCTCCTGCTGCATCATCTCTGGTCCTGCCCAGCACCTCATATTCCCCATAATCCGTCACCTTCACCAAATGAGAGTGACCACCTGAAACCACCAGACAAATATAAGGCGGCTCCAAATCCTTGTGCTCTATATAATTTGCCGATATGTGTCCCTCAATATGATGTACACCAATCAAAGGAAGCTTTCTTGCATAACTGATTGCCTTTGCCTCCGCAACTCCTACCAGTAAGGCCCCCACTAATCCCGGTCCATAGGTAACCGCCACGGCATCAATATCCGACAAGGTTACCGATGCTGTATCCAGAGCTTCCTGAATAACATAATTTATATTTTCCACATGCTTTCTGGAAGCAATTTCCGGAACTACTCCACCATATACCGTATGTAGATCAATTTGTGATGATATAATATTCGAGCGCACATCCCGCCCATTTACCACAACTGCTGCTGCCGTTTCATCACAGGAAGACTCAATTGCTAATATTTTAATTTCTTTACTCATGTCTTTCATCCTTGTGCCAGTTTTGTGACAGTTCTTTCATGGAGAAATATTACTCAATTTGTAATAATCTCCTGCCAGCCTACTATCTTCCACTGATCATTTTCTTTTACCAATAAGTACTCCATCTGTAAAGTGTTGGTGCTGCCACTTTCTTTAATATTGCAAGTGGTATTCACGATTGCATATTCCGCACCATCCATACTGCTGTACTGCACGTTTTCTTCCTCAACAACGGTATAGCCGATGAATATCTTTCCTGCTGCATGAAAGCCTTCCACATCCTGCTGCAATGCCGAAAACTGTACCGCTTCATCATTTTCAGCCAGTAATGCTTCACAATACAGTTCCCTTACCTGTGTATTCAACCGTTCTAATTCTTCCTCGCTGAATCTCTCATTATACATGCACTTTAAATAACGGCAGTACAGCTTTACCACATCCCGTGCCTGCTTTGGATATTGATTTGCAAAATCATAGTTTTTTAATATCTCCGTTTCCGTCAGGTTTTCTTCTGCCTGACGATCACTGTTTTTTGAATTATTGGTCAAATGCAGATAAACACCTAAAACAACAACTGCCGCTAAAACCAACATAATAACAAAACGCAGAGTACGTTCCTTGGTTCCTTCTTTTTCGCTTTTTTTCTTTACAGTGTCATTTTTCTCCCTTACTCTGCCGCTTTCTTCAATATTGTTGTCTGCTTCATACTCCGGTTCCGTAACTTCATTCAGTTCTTCTATGATTTCCTCTTGATCCTTCTCTTCAATTGTTTCCTTTCCTTCTTCTATCTCTGACATACGCATCTCTCCTTTATTAATCCTCTTCAAATTTCAGTTCCCGAATCCTTCCATCCCTGCTGATTACAGTATTGGGAAATATCTGCTTCACCTTTTTTTCATATTGCTCCGGATATACCAGGGAAGGACTATAGTGTGTCAGCCATAATTCCTGTACATCAGCCTGCTTTGCAAGCTCTGCTGCTTCATACATAGTCATATGCTTGTATTCCCTGGCTTTCTCCTCTTTCCCTTCTTCCCCGTACATGCCTTCGCAAATAAACAAATCGGAACCTCTGGCATTGGTCACAATCGACTCTGTAGGTCTGGTATCCGTACAATAAGTCAGCTTCAGTCCCTTTCGGGCTGCCCCCAGCACCATATCCTGTGTATAAGACACCCCTTCATAAATGAAGGTTTCCTGCTTTTGCAGCGGACTCCAGCAAGGCATAGGTACCCGATTCCTTTTTGCCTTCTCAATATCGAATTTTCCCACCCGGTCCAGTTCTATGCTATATCCATAACAGGTTACATTATGATTTACACGAAATGCATGAAGCTTTAATCCAAACATGGATATTTGTTCTTCCGCTTCCTGTAATTCACGAAATTCAATCGGAAAGGGAAGCTCTGGTGCAATTACCCGCAGGGAATTTACCACCTTTTCCAACCGCCTTGGTCCAATGATCAACAGCGGTTCCGTCCGTTCGGTGTTTCCAAGTGTTAATAGCAGCCCCGGCAATCCACTGATATGATCTGCGTGAAAATGAGTAAAGCAGATAACGTCAATGTGCTTAAAACTCCAGCCACACTTTTTAACAGCTATCTGCGTTCCTTCGCCACAATCAATCAGTATACTGGTCCCATTATATCGTACCATTAGGGAGGTCAACGCTCTTTGAGGAAGAGGCATCATGCCGCCGGTCCCTAATAAACATACGTCAATCATACTGAATCCTCATTTCTCTTATACTTTCTTCATTGTAGCAATATTCAGTTCATAAATCAATGT
>JAIECC010000439.1:0-1613 GCA_029068665.1 Lachnospiraceae bacterium | reverse complement strand
TCAATGTATTACCGGAAAGATTCTTTACAATACTTCTTCTACCGACTGTATTTGAATTGGAATTGCAAAGTTCTGCACCATGGCATCATAGCAATCCTCACATAGATAACATTCATGAATTTCTCTGTCTTTTTTTGAAAAATATCCCCACTCTTTTACAATCTTTAAGCAATCCTGCTTCTGGATTCCTTCTCCGTCATAGATTACTTTCCCACATTTATTACATCTTATCTGTCCCATTGCTTTTCCCGACCTTTCTTCTTGTATTCTGGTACATCGAAGCACTCCGTTCCCATACCGGAGGCCCTGCTTCGAAATGAATGTTTCATCAAGCTCATTATATAAGAAATCAAGTCTGTCGTATAGTGGGAATCCTTGTCAGTTTAAGTTTTATTTTTTGTTTTATTTTTGAAATTGAAGCTGCATTATAATTCCGTGTTCAGTTGGGCTGGTGTAGTAGTTTTTGCGAATTGCTATTTCCACAAATCCACAGGTTTGATAAAGTCGGCGTGCTGTCTGGTTGCTTTCCCGCACCTCCAGAAGCATTTGTTCACAGCCACACTGTATTGCCTGGGCAGTCAACTGTTCCAACAATTGTCTGCCAATCCCCCTCCCCCGTTTTTCCTTCTGTACAGCGATATTCATAATGTCTGCCGTATCCACAGAAACCATGATACCGGCAAAGCCACAAATCCTCTGCCCTTCCTCTGCTACAAAATAAAAATTCGTTGGATATCGGAATAAATCCTGAAACATGGACAGGCTCCAGGAATCTGTAAAACAGTTCCGGTCAATTTCATAAACCGACTGACAATCCTCCAACACCATTGGTCGAATCTGTACCATAATTTTTACCACTTTCTTCCATCAGGCTTCAACGCCTGTGTTTTCATAATACATAGCTATTTTCCGTCTCGCTCTGCCCGTTCCCGTTCAGCCTGAGACAACCGCAGATAATCCGGACAATGCTCTGCAGGAGATTCCATTTTTCCTTCCCGTGCCATCTCCATGGCACATACCCCCAGCGCCCCGGCCCGCTGCCCGTTCAAATGAGCCGGTGCAAATATGTGGGGTAATTCTAAATGTTCATCCAGCCAGGTCCGGTGAACCGGCACACCATCTCCTAAAAAAATGATGGTCTTTGTGGTTTCCAGAGCAGCTGCCATATTTTTCAATTCTTCCAGCAATTCCTCAATGGAAATTGCACACTGTTCCTTATAAGTAACCAGGTGTATGCCGTCAAAGCTGTATATACCGGTATATACCTGATTTCGTCTGGCATCCATGATTGGACAAATCAACTGATTACAGGTCTGATAATTATATGCCAGACCTACCACTGTCGGTACGCTAATAATAGGCTTGTCCAATGCAAGTCCTAAGCCTTTTGCCGTGGCCGCGCCAATCCGCAGCCCGGTAAAGGAACCGGGACCTCCGGCAACAGCAATTGCATCAATTTCATTCAAATCAGTTTCCGTCATCTTGACGATTTCATCAATCATGGGAAGTAATGTCTGAGAATGGGTTTTCTTGTAATTCATGGTATATTCCGCCCGCATGACATCATCCTCAATGATTGCTGCCGTTGCTACAAGACCGGAGCTGTCCATTGC
>JAIECC010000438.1 GCA_029068665.1 Lachnospiraceae bacterium | reverse complement strand
AACTAATATCTACCAGGATTTACAAAAGATTTTATCATGATATAGAAAATATTGTAAATATTTGTCTATTACTAAATGTCAGCTTTTTCGACAAATTCCACCATTTCTACTTTCCTTTTCTATATCAATCAACGCTTCCACTGAATATAATATCCTACTCCTCTTCTTCAAAGCACTCCTAACTGCATAAATTTAATATGTCTTTTCCCATCCTCCAAATCACCCCACTCAAAAAGGCACCCACCACATTTCTTCCATCCCCCTATTAACAAAAGAGGAATCAAAGCATACATGGCAAGTGCCCATCACATTTCCTATATTCTCTTACTTACTGCCCGGCACAGTATATTTCTATGGCTTCCGCCACAAACTCTGCCGTTCCCGCTCCTGCTGCCTGATTGATATTCTCCGTTATGCTGCCGCCTCCGGCATACATTTTCCCTAATCCCTGGAGAATCTTAGGCTTACAGTTATAAAGGTGCTGGTTGATATATTCATGCAGTCTGGCTACCTGCTCCTGCACTGTCGGCTCTCCCGGTGCCAGATTCAGCAGCTTCCCGAAGCCGACAAAGATGTCCATGACTTCCTTTTCCATGACTGCTTCGTCCTCTTTTGTCCAGAACTTGCTTCTCTCCATCAACTCCTGATATTCTTCCGTCTTATCATATAGCGCTTTCGCCTGCTCCGCATATTCATCAATCTTTTTGGTATCAAATGCGCTAAAATCCATTTGTCTCACTCCTATCAACTGAATTCCACGAGCAAATGTAATGAGATTTTCCAAATGTTCTTTTCGCAGCTGCAATAGTGTAATCTGCTGTTCCAATACCCGGTTCCGGTCATAATTAGAACTATCCAGGATTTCCTTGATCTCCTTTAATGAAAACTGAAGCTCCCGAAACAGCAGGATCTGCTGTAACCGCTCCAAAGCAGTATCATCATACAGGCGATAACCGGCTTCTGTTGTTTTCGTCGGCTTCAACAATCCGATGGAGTCATAATGATAAAGCGTGCGTATGCTGACTCCGGTCAACTGGCTTACCTGCTTTACCGTCCTCATATCCTTCTCCGTTTTCATGCCTGTCTCTCTATCCCTTTCTACCCTTGTCATTTTTACATTTCCTCCTTTCCTGCCTCGCCATTGAACATAAGCTTCCTTCTTATACAACAGTGGAAACCCTCACTTTTCTTCAATGATTGCTCGTGTACAGGATTAGAATAGGGTATGACGTAAGGTGGGAGTCAAGACCTTTTTCTATGACAAATCGTAATCGTTCATTTCAGCCGAACTGCCGCTCTCGGACCTGAAGCCCCTCTCCCTTCAGGAATTCCAGCATCTTCTCCTGAACCTTCGTATCTGCATACTTCGTCGTAATACTAAAATAAAATCGATCATAGTAAGAACATGCACAGATCTGAAGCTTATCCGTACTGGTCAGAGCTCCAAACCGTTCAATGTATGGCTTGTATGCTTCCGGCATGGTTACCCTTCCCAGATTGGAGAAAATCGCTGTTACATTTCGGCTTCCTGCCCAGGAACCGATTCGCAGTCCCAGGTTTTTAAGCTCTAGAGGAAACATCCGCAGCACCGGATTCTTCTCAATATCAATCAGACGATTCATCCGCACTGCCACCTGCTCCTGGGTCAATTCCTCTGCAAAACGCTTTTTCACATGGGCCAGTACCTGTTCAAAGGTGGTATCCGGCTTAAAATAATACTCGATTTCCATCCAGCCAAAGAAGTTGCTCATGGACTTGGATTGATAATAATTACGCAGATTAACCGGAACCATTATCACCACCGGCTTCTTTTTCTGCTGCTCCGTCATACTGTCTCCGATTACCTGAAGCAGTACCGCTGTCATATATACAGTAATGGAGACTCCTTTCTCCCGTACCTTTTCCAGCAACTGCTTGGAAGACATGACACACTCCATGATCTTCATATCTGCCTGCTCCAGCCGCTTCCCCACAATCTGAAATGCAACCGTACTTTTCCGTACCTGCTTCGGCTGTTTCCCGGATGAATAATACCGACTAAAGCTATCCTCCTCCTGCTCTGCCTCCGAAACAGACTGAGCCACCCACTCCGTCATCCCGTATTTCAGGTCCAGATAAGCAGAAACAATCTCCGAAAGAAACTGAATAGCACCGGTTCCATCTGTCAAGGCATGAAATACCTCTAAATTAATCCGCTTCCCGCGATAGCTGATTTCGTATAATAAAGACTCCTGGTGCTTATGATACAGCGGACTGCATGGTGTATTCTCCTCTTCCTTTACCACAGACTGTATATTTTGCTTTTCTAAATAAAACCAGAAGCTTCCTTTCTTTAGAACACTTTGAAACATGGGATAATGCAGCACTACCTGCTCCAGTGCTTTTTGCAATAACTGAGGCTCCACCGGCTCACTCAGCTTACAGTATATCCGAAATACTCTGCTATCCTTTTTTCCTGTAGCCGCCGGGAAAACCAATGCCGCATTATCAAGCTTCCTTCTCCGTTTCTGTATTTCCGGTTTCATCCTGTTCACCTCCTCCTAAAAATATATTCACCTTTTCCAAGCTTTCCAAAACATGAATATGCTTTAATCCTAATGAAAAATAACCATGGAATGCATCCGGAATCCGATACACTTCCACTTCATTTCCCGCAGCTTCCAACCGCCTTCCATATTCCTCTCCCTCGTCCCGCAGTGGATCGTATTCTGCTGTCAGAATCAGGGTTCGGGGCAGTCCCTCCAGATCATCCTCCAAAAGCGGTGCAAAATACGGACTCAGTCTGTCCTCCGGCTTGCTCTGATACAAATCCAGATAAGCTTCGATCCGTGGGGCAGTCAGCAGATAATCACTTCCATTTTCCCGAACAGATTCAAACGGGGTGTTCTCCGTATAATCATTCCAAAGAGCCGGATAAATCAGAATCTGCTGCCTTGGCATAAAGTCCCCCCTATCCCTTGCCATCAGGGAAATAGCCGCCGCCATATTCCCTCCGGCACTATCCCCGATCAGGGTAATATCCTCCGGCAGAATATTGGGAATCAGCCTTCCGGTATACAGTGCCTTTGCAACCGCATATCCATCCATAAGAGGTATAGGGAAATGATACTCCGGTGACTTGCGATATTCCACAGAAAGCACCAGTTGTCCGGTACTCTGTGCCAGCAGAGCACAAATCCGCTCATAGGTCTCGATACTCTCTGTAGCCCATCCGCCGCCATGAAAGAACAGCAGCACCTTACCTCTATAATTCGTAACTAATTCCTCTTTCATTTTATTTCTGGTAGGAAAATAAACCCGAATCGGAATCTCATATCCATCATTTTCCACATGTACATCCAGCTTTTCCGTAAAAATCCGGATGGGGTCCAGCTTCTTCAACTCTGCAAGCCTTCGGTCCCGTTCCACATCCAGTTCCTCTTCTGATAAGGCTTTTAGTATTGATTTTACTGCTTTATTCATTGCCATGTTTTCTTTTATCCTTCCTATTGTCTATTATAATAATCAATCCCGGAATTCGGCTTAAAATAAGTTCGGATATATCCATCCGTAGACACGACTACAAATTCATTCGTACTTTCTATGTAATAAACATCATCTCCATCTTCTGCTTCTATTTTATGAAGCGCCGATGTATTCATCACTACGGCGGCGGCTGCCTGTTCGTATTCTTCTGCTGATGAGAAACCCATTTCTTTTCCGTGTTTTTCATAGTGTTCATCCAATAAACTACTATTCCGAAATGTCAGGGTGGCTTCGTTAGAATAACCCAAATCATCCATCTGGTCATTCTTCGGAACAATCTGGGTGGCTCCGACAAACAAGATGAGCAAAGCCACGATAATTCCAATCACTCTGGTTAAATTGGGGGTTTTCTGATTTCTTTCCTTATTCGTTTCCTGTTTCGTTCTAATCACATTCATTATTTTTCATCTCCGATTATCTTGATTTATTTTTTTATATTTCAATG
>JAIECC010000437.1:1117-3382 GCA_029068665.1 Lachnospiraceae bacterium | reverse complement strand
ATTAAAAAACCTTCCTATATTTTATGAAAAAATGCTGCAATCGTCAAGAAATACTTGAAATAAGTTTATACTATTTTTCATATGCACCAATATTATGGAAGATATACATATCCCTGTGCCCAGATACTCCCCTTGAACCGTCTTCCGATTACCGGTTCGCCTAACAGGTCTATGGCATTAATTAGAATATCCATAGGAATTTCATTTACCTCGACTAATAATTGATATAGTGTCTCCTTGGTAACAGGATTCTGAAGAACATGGATATCATGAATGGTTCCTATGATGGAATACTGTTCGCTGTTAATTCCATAAGGAATAAAGCAGGAATCCACAATGGTATATAGATCTTCATTTTTTGCCCTTTTTGCGAGAGAAGAGTAGAGGTCTATATCTTCAAGGGTAAGGCTTTCAATGGCATCTGCATCTCCTTCCTTGGCAGCGGCAATCAGGCGATTGCGATTTTTCTGGCCATTCTTTTCCTGTTTCAGTTGTTCTTCGTCCTTATCAATGCCCAGGATAATTCTTCCATTAGAGGAAAGTGCGCTATAGGTAACCTGATTTAGCGGACGGTTATATTCATTGGACCACTTATTCCGCACGTAATCCGTTACGTTTTGAAGAAAGAAGATAAGTGGGATTCCAATATTTGTATTTTCACTAACGCCGGCATAGGCTTCCTTGTCTGTATGGTGTTCAATAGTGATACTGTCTTCCCACTTAGTAGTAGTGCCAGTTATATATGGAAAATAATGTTCCAGGATAAATTGATTATTTTCATCATATTCACCGATGACGCTGATGCCATAAGAATCGCCATATTCCTTTGTCAATTGCACCAGATTGATTCCGGCACCAATGGTAGTAATGGAACGATTGGTGGGATGTGCAATAATGTCATCTAATAGTATATTGATTTCTTTTAAATTACGAAGCTTGCTAAAGCCGATTGCTCGTAAATAGTGGTGCATATAATCACTTCCTAATCTGCCAGAGGGTCCTTCATGTTAATTGCATTTTTTAATGCTGCCTTTTCTTCTTCTGATAAGGCAATGTAAGATTCTCCATTAATAATTTCTTTAATGTAGGTATAGCAGCCTTCTCTGCTGTGCATACAGTTGATGATAAATCCGCGGTTCCGGTCTGTTAGCAGTGCCAGAGCAAAGCTTAAGGTGCCGCCCATTTCCTTAAAGGCATCGTATTTGACCATTCCCACTTTACTGAAGGAAGAACGGAATTGACGCTTAAGATTCTTGATTTCAGTTGCATGCTGTGTTTCTATTTTTTGCATAATGTCCAATTCGCCAAAACGTTCATATATGATCTGTTCCAGTTCTGTCCCGTTTTTCCCTTTCATAAAATTCGTATAACGAGTATTCAGCTTTCGAACCTGTGCAATTAAAATAATAACTACAATCAGTAGTATAAAGACTAAAACGGCAAGTCCGATAATTATATATCCGATATCAATCCCAAGATTGCTAAAAATTGAATCCATTTGTGACCTCCTGCATGGTTATTTCTGTATTTCCTTTAATTTGTCAACAAGTCCGTCCAGTTCTTCGCTGGAATAATATTCAATTTCAATTTTTCCCTTTTCATTGGTTTTTGCTTTAATAGTCACCTTACTACCAAGGATTTCTTTTAAGCGTTCCTCGGTGTCCGTATATAAATATTTGTAGTCAATTTCCTCTGCTTCTTTCTTTGGTTTTGGTGAGGCATTTAATTTTTTGACTAATGCCTCGGTCTGACGTACACTGAGACTTTCATCGAATACCTTGCAGGCAGTTTCGTATTGCAGGTCAGGATCTTCGATGGCAATCAAAGCTCTGGCATGGCCGCTGCTTAGTTTATCTTCTATTACCATTTGCTGAACCTGTTCACAAAGCTTCAGTAAACGCATGGAATTGGTAATAGCGGTTCGGCTTTTGGAAACCCGGTCAGCCACTTCGTCCTGCTTTAATGAAAATTCCTGAATTAATCTTTGATAAGCCAGGGCTTCTTCAATTGGATTCAGGTTTTCTCGCTGAATGTTCTCAATAAGTGAAATCTCTACTATTTCCTGTTCGGTATAATCCCGGATAATAACAGGCACTTCCTTTAATCCTGCCATACGGGCAGCCCGCCAACGGCGTTCACCGGCAATAATTTCATAATAGCCATTTTTCGGTGTGACAACAATTGGCTGAATTACACCAAACTCTTTTATAGAATCAGAAAGCTCCTGAAGAGGATCTTCTTCAAAAAATTTCCGGGGCTGATTTG
>JAIECC010000437.1:0-1107 GCA_029068665.1 Lachnospiraceae bacterium | reverse complement strand
GATTTGAGTTTGGCTCCAATTCTGTGATTTTTAATGTATTTTCAACTTCCTTTATAACTTCTTTTACTACTTCCGGAGAATTGTTTTTGCCTGATTGCTTTTTTGATTTGGATCCATTGTTTTCCGAGTAATCGGTATTGCCTTCATGTACTTCTGTTGGAATCAGTGAGGCAAGTCCTCTGCCCAGACCTCTTTTTTGTGCCATTACTTTAACCTCCTATGTTGATAATTACTTCATCTGCCAATAAACGATAACTGTCTGCTCCGGCGGAGCGAGGATCATATAGATTAATTGGCAATCCATGGCTTGGTGCTTCTGCAAGTCGAACATTTCTTGGAATAATTGTCTTATATATATTTTGCTTCAAGGTATCCTTTACATTTTCAACAACCTGCAAAGACAGGTTGGTTCGAGAGTCATACATTGTAAATACCACGCCTTCAATTGTAAGATTGGTATTCAGTTTTTTTTGAATTAATTCAATGGTGTATATCAATTGGGATAAACCATCAAGTGCAAAAAACTCACATTGGATGGGAACCAATACTGTATCAGCAGCGGTCATGGAATTGACGGTCAGCAATCCTAAAGCAGGAGGGCAGTCAATGATAATGAAATCAAATTTATCCCGAAGCTTATCCAGATTTTGTTTTAGTATGTATTGCATATTCGGTACACCTACAAATTCTACTTCGGCACCGGCTAGCAGTCGATTAGATGGAATCAAATTAAGATCAGGAATTACATTGATTAGCATGCATTCCCCAATATTACATTCATCACACATAACATCATAGATGGTGTATTCTAATTCGTTTTTGTCTACACCAAAGCCGGTTGTCATATTTCCCTGCGGGTCCATATCCACAGCCAGAACCTTTAATCCTTTTTCAGCAATACAAGATGCCAGGTTAATGGCAGTTGTTGTTTTTCCAACACCGCCTTTTTGGTTGGCAATTGCTATAACTCTTCCCATGTTGACGCCTCCTGCGTTTCGTTTTCTTTTTTCTCATTGTTTGTCATAGGATAGTATAACATTATTACGCTCAGCAATCTACTAGAAAATGTTTCACGTGAAACATTTTTTAAATTTTATTAATTTGTAC
>JAIECC010000436.1 GCA_029068665.1 Lachnospiraceae bacterium | reverse complement strand
AAACTAAGATTTCTAAGATACCAAAGAACCCTCAAATTCATTAACCAATCTTTTGTAGTTTCTCTGAATGTTCTGATACAACTTTCTTAACAATTTCCATATCTTCTTTTAATGCATCTAATTCTTCAACACCACCTGCATACCTGCGATATGTAGAAGTATAACAAGACTCTATATTCTGCAATCTCGGAAAAATATCATCTTCTAAAAATAGTTTAGTATCCTGTACATCTTTTTTTACCGGTTCCAGCTTTTTATCCATCATTTCAGACATAGCAAGTAAGAATTCATGATCCGTCATTGTTTTATTTACCCCCTTCCTATTCGATTTCTTCTTTTATATACAGAGAAATTTGTATGAAGTTAGTATATAATATTATCCGATTTCTGTCAAATATTTTTTTATTGCACTATGCCAATCATCCATCTGAAAGTCACTGGTCAACTTAAGCATATAATTTTCTAATATAGAATATGCCGGCCGGTTTGCAGAAGCAGGATTCATTTTCTTATATTCCTCTGATGTCACATGATTTACCTTTACCGTTCTGCCAGCCAAACGAAAAATCTCCTCTGCAAAGTCTGCCCAGTTGGTATCACCCTCACAGGTTGCATGGAATAATCCATAATTATCGGTCCCTTCTAAATAATGAATCGTTCTGGCAAGCTCCTCAGCACTGGTTGGAGAACCAAGCTGGTCACATACTACATTTACCTCATCATGGGATTCAGATAAACGCAGCATGGTTTTTACAAAGTTCTTACCATCTCCATAAAGCCAGGCAGTCCGTAATATAAAATACTTCTGTGCAAATGCCTGTACAAAGCGTTCTCCCTCTAATTTGGTTTTACCATAAGCACTTACCGGTCCTACTGCATCAAATTCTGTATAGGGTCTCGTTCCATTACCATCAAAGACATAATCCGTAGAAACATGAATCAGTTTTGCATTCACATCGGTTGCAGCAATACTTAGATTTCGTGGACCAATCGCATTAATCTGATACGCAAGCTCCCACTGCTCTTCACACTGATCCACATTGGTATGGGCTGCACAATTAATAATAACATCCGGCTTTGTACTGCGTACGAATGCAAGCACATCCTCTACCTTCGTGATATCTAATACTGTGATTCCTGTACTCTCTACTACATCTGTACATACAAAATCTACATTTTCACTTGCATATTCCTTTTGAATTGCCCGTCCGAGCTGACCATTACAGCCGGTAAGTAAAATCCTTCCCACAAAAACATCTCCGATCATGTATTTTTTACTTTATATCTGGTATTCCATATAAACTAGCCTTATATGCCTGAAAGCTTCCCAATGCTTTATCTTTATCAGACAGTATTAAATCCTCCGGGGGCATTCCCGACGGCATTTGCCATTCAATGCCAATGTCCGGGTCATTCCAATACAATCCGCCCTCATCATTGGGATGATAAAAATCGGTCACTTTATAGCAGAATTCCGCATAATCGCTTAGCACCACAAACCCGTGTGCAAAGCCTTTGGGAATAAAAAACTGCTTCTTATTTTCTGCTGATAACATAACTCCAAACCACTTTCCAAAGGTATTAGAATCCTTACGTAAATCAACTGCCACATCATAGACCTCACCGTAAATAACCCTTACTAATTTATCCTGCGGGTAATGTATCTGAAAATGCAGCCCTCTTAGTACACCTTTCTTTGATGCAGACTGATTATCCTGAACAAATATGCAGTCAATACCGGCTTCCATAAAATCATTCTGATTATATGTTTCTACAAAATAGCCCCGCTTGTCACCAAACACCTTGGGTTCAATGACCTTTAAGCCTTCTATTCCATTACATTTATCCAGTACCTTGATTTTACCCATTATCGTTTCCTCTTTTTGTTACGTTTCTTTTTAATATCAGTTTTAGTCTAACACACTTTTCATTTACAATAAAGTCCGCTTTTTTAATATCCGTTTTATCAAAACTATAGCAATTACAGTACCAATGCCCCAGCGGACTACCAAGAAATCAGAAAACACATATGTGATGATACAGCAAATCAACACCGGAATCAGACCCTTGATATAAAATCCCCAATTATAATGATAGCCTTCCATTCGCCTCACTACAAAATCATGAATCAAAAACAAGATTAAATAAGATGCAAATGTTGCTATCGCTGCTCCCAGCATTCCATGTGTTGGAATCAACCACAAATTCAAACCTATATTCATTGCAGCAGACAAAGCGGATGCAACTCCGATCACTTTCGTTTTTTTGCAATACGTTTCGTAATTAACCGGGAAAGAATACAAAAATGCAAAATAAATGCCTACAATCACCAATGGCATTACCTTGATTCCCGGCCAGTAGTCCTTCGTTCCCAGTATCTTTAATGCTTCAGCGGCAACTAACAGATAACCACAAGTCAGACTGGTAAATAAAAACATATAATTATCAGAATGTTCTTTCAGCCATTCTCCATTTTTCTCTTTCAGTTTTTCATAATAATCCGGTCTCCACGCACTACCTAATGCTGACCAGATGGCAGATATAGGTGTGGCAACCGAATAACAAAAGCCATAGATACCAGCCTTATCATCTCCCAGCATTTCAGAAATCATAATCCGGTCACTTTGGCTTAAAATCAATGCAGAAAGCCCACTAAGAATCATTGGCAAGGACAATGAGAGAATATAATTCAGCATGTTCTTATCGAAAGCTGTCACGATTTTTCTCATATAAATAAAACAAAATACAAAACCCAGCAGAATGTAAGGCAGACCCATTCCCAATATTCTGCCTTCATCCTCATGCCCTCTCATAAAATAAATGCATAAAACAGAAATAAGGCAGGCGAACAGGCTTAATGCTATGGAAAGGGAAATATCTTTCACTGCTTTCTTGGTAATCATAAAAATACCGGACTGTACTTTCGTACACACAGTGCCGACAGCATGAAATACCATAAACAATACGATATAAGGTGACAAGCGAAGCAAGGAAGATAAGCTGCTTAAACAAAGACCTGCTGCTGTCACCATAACGATACCAGTGGCAACAACAATAAAATATGCATTGGTACAAAACTTCTTGAAGTCAGTCTCACCAAAATGAACCTTCGCAATACTGATGGTGGAATCCACACGCAGTCCGACAATGATTACCAGGATGGAAACCCAGGTAGAGTAAACTTCAAGTCTTCCATACTGCTCAGTGGTCAACAATCTCGTAAATAAGGGCATTGCGATTACTGCAATGCCCTGTAATACAATCTGGCTCATCATATAAATCAAGACCCGGCTTGATTGTCCCTTATTCATCTTTGTAATGATTGATTTAAAAATCTCTTTCATGTTCCCGTATCAGTCAACATTCCCACCAAGCTTTTTTCATATTAATGGTACTTTTTTTCCTCCAATAATTTATTAAAATGCTCCATATCTCTATACTTAAATACTTTTGCCGGAGCACCGCCTGCGATTGCACCAGCAGGAACATCCTTTGTAACTACACTTCCTGCCTGAATAATAGCACCATCCCCTATTGTAACTCCGCCCAGAATCAAAACTCTGGTTCCCAGCCAGACAAAATTTCCAATAGTCACATCTTTATGAATATAGGTTTCATCATAAGGAATAGCAGTTCCATAATCATAATTATGATTAGACGTAAGAATTATGCACTCCTTGCCTGAGTGAAAATAATTCCCAATTATTACTTCTCCTTTTCCCTCAATACTCATTCCATTGAAGTTGACATAATTTCCGAGTATTGTTCTATTTGTAACCTTGCTTTTAAAATTCACCCGTAAATGCTCACCGCAACTCTTACATTGCCTCTTTACTATACCGGTACAAACAACTCTCAGAATATTCTTTACAATTTTTTTCATCCATTTAATCATCATTTTTCCTATTCATAATATTTTTAATTTTTCTCAAAATCTTTTTATCAAAATAATAAAAACATAC
>JAIECC010000435.1 GCA_029068665.1 Lachnospiraceae bacterium | reverse complement strand
TGACAATCCCCAGACTTAATACCAACGATAATACAAAGAATAAAATCATTAGGATTGTTGTTATTGTAATTAATTTCGATTCCTTTGAGCGTCCTTTATTTTTACTCCAATAGGTCTCACTGGAGCCACCTCCGATGGAACTGGAAAGACCATTGGACTTACCTTCCTGAAACAAAATTAATATTGCCATAATCACTGCGATAACTAAAAATACAATTGTAAGTGCAAGCTTCATATTGACACCTCCGTTCTTAAAAACTCAACTAGGAGATATTCTAACACAGAGAGTCTTGAAATACAAGCAGTTTTTATATTTCTGTTCCGTTCTTTCTCTACATCCGATATACGGATACTTTCCCCAGTTCTTCTTCAATTCGCAGCAGTTGATTATACTTTGCCGTCCGGTCAGAGCGGCATGGAGCGCCGGTCTTAATCTGTCCTGCATTGACCGCTACAGCCAGATCAGCAATAAAGCTGTCCTCTGTTTCTCCGGAACGGTGGGAAATCACGGTGCTGTAGCCTGCTCTGGCTGCCATATGAATGGCATTTAATGTCTCGGTTAGTGTACCAATCTGATTGTATTTAATTAAAATCGAATTGGCAATCTTGGATTCGATTCCCATAGCCAGCCGTTCCGTATTGGTAACAAACAAGTCATCTCCTACCAGCTGAATCTTTTCCCCTAACCGATAAGTCAGCAGCTTCCAGCCCCGAACGTCATTTTCATTCAGTCCGTCCTCAATAGAGAAAATCGGGTATTTGGAAACCAGATCCTCATAATACTGCACCATTTCCTCTGCATTTCGATAGACCTCCTTGCCGGACATCTTGCTTTCTCCCGGGAAATAATATAAATCCTGAGTATCCATATACAGTTCGGAAGCGGCTGCATCAATGGCAATCTTCACATCCTCACCCGGCCGGTATCCTGCCTGGGAAATGGCTTCCACCATCAGGTCTAATACTGACTGCGAGCTTGGCAGATCCGGTGCAAATCCGCCTTCATCCCCCACTGCAGTTGATAATCCTTTCTCCTTTAGGATTTTCTTCAGGGTATGATAGATTTCACATGCCATCTGCATAGCATGCTTGATAGAATCTGCCCCTACCGGTGCAATCATGAATTCCTGCAGATCAACGGTATTATCTGCATGCTTTCCTCCATTTAGTATATTCATCATGGGAACCGGCATGGTTCTGGCATTTACCCCTCCAATATAACGATATAATGGCATTTTCAAAATTGTGGCTGCTGCTTTGGCAACCGCCAAAGATACACCCAGGATGGCATTAGCACCATATTTGGATTTATTCTCTGTGCCATCTGCTTCCAGCATGATCCGGTCTATTTCTGCCTGATTAAATACATTCTGTCCAATAATGCGGTCCGCAATCCGGGTATTTACATTCGTTACCGCATTCTGTACTCCCAGTCCCTGATAACGCTTTTCACCATCCCGCAGCTCCAATGCCTCATGTTCACCGGTGGATGCACCGGAAGGCACCTGAGCTCTTCCACAAATTCCTCCATCTACTTCTACTTCAACCTCAACGGTGGGATTTCCCCTGGAATCTAAAATTTCTCTGGCATGAACATCTACTATCTTAACTTCTCGCATAAAAAATTCCTCCTGCACAAAAACTTTATTGCTAAGTATGTACAGAAGGAAGGAAAAAAATACATGTTTTAAGCAATAAAAAAACCTTCCCTGTACTTTGACCGGTGCGAGAAGGTTTTTCTTTCCTGTTCTATCCCCAAAGTAAGATTTTATACCAACGGCAAAACCTGTTCCTTCTGATAAATCAAGACATCTCCCTGCTTAATTTTTGTAGTCTGGGTCGGAAGAATCACTTCCTCTTTTCGAATCAATACTACAATATTAATATGATATCGTTTTTCAATTTCCTTTACCGTCAGCTTACAAAACGGACTCTTTGCATCTATATCAACCTTTATGGTTGCTTTTACAGTGCCGCTTCCATCAGACTGCTGTATTTTCGTATACTGCTCTACAAATCCTGCAGAAATGATACCGGTGGGAATAGCAACCACTCCTACCCCCAAAAAGGAAATCAGAATCGCCATAAATCTCCCTAAAAAGGTAATAGGATACACATCACCATATCCCACAGTAAGAATGGTGGATATACTCCACCAGATACCGGAGAATGCATTGTTGAATGCCTCCGGCTGTGATTCATGCTCTGCACTGTACATTCCCAGGGAAGAAAAAAGCATCAACACCAGAATAATGAATACCGAAGAAATAATCTGATTCTTTTTCTCTTTCAAAACAGACGTAATTACATGAAAGGAATCATAATAAGCATTAATTCGGAATAAATGAAGAATTCGGACCACCCGCAGCATCCGAAGGGCCACAAAGCCCGACAGGAAGAAAAACGGAAGAATCGTACACAAATCTACAATTCCTTCAAAAGAAACCAGAAACTTTAGCACTGCTTTTCCCCGGCTGCAGTCCGGATATAAGTATTCCGCCGTCCAAATCCGCAGCAGATACTCGATTCCGAATATCAGAATGGTAATCATCTCGATTGCTTTGAAAACTGCATCAAAGGAACACAGAGAATCAAAGGTTTCCATAAACAGGACAGCAATATTCAATAGTATCGTAAACACGATAAAGATATCAAATGCCCTGCTTATGAAATCATCCTTTTTTCCAATCTGTATAATGTCAAAGATACGCTTTTTCTTTGCCTTCATCCAACCGATACCCCAATCTACTTACAGAACGTAAGATAGTATTGATATAGCTCCTCCATAATTTCCAAACTTACTTCTTTATTAGCAGAGACTTACCTGTCATTTCCTTTGGCTGCGGTAATTCCATGATTTCCAACAGAGTCGGAACAATATCCGCCAGACATCCGCCTTCCCGCAGGGTATATGCATCATCATAATTTACCAGAATAAACGGTACCGGATTGGTGGTATGTGCAGTATGCGGTGCCCCTGTTTCATAATCAATCATCTTTTCTGCATTTCCATGGTCTGCACAGATGAATAAAACGCCGCCAACTTCCTTCACTGCATCCACCGTTGCACCTACACACTGGTCTACCCGCTCTACTGCTTTGATAGCGGCAGGAATGACACCGGTATGTCCAACCATATCCGGATTAGCAAAATTAATGATAATTACATCATATTTACCGGATTTCACAGCCTCTACCAGATTCACACCAACCTCCGGTGCGCTCATTTCCGGCTGCAGGTCATAAGTGGCAACTGCCGGAGATTTTACCAAAGTACGGCTTTCATCCTTATTCGGTTCCTCAATACCACCATTAAAGAAGAAGGTAACATGTGCATACTTTTCTGTTTCTGCCAATCGTAACTGAGTCTTGCCCATGGCAGCCAAATATTCTCCGAAGGTGTTCGTAACGGACTCCTTCTTAAATGCAACCGTCTTATTTCCAATAGTTTCATCATAATCCGTAAAGCAGACATAGGTCAGCGGCATAAATCCGTTCCGGCGTTCAAATCCATTGAATTCCTCATCACAAAAGGCTCTGGTAATCTCTCTTGCCCGGTCCGGACGGAAATTAAAGAAGATAACCGAATCCTTTGGCTTTACTATAGATAACGGCTTGCCTGCCTCATCTGTAATCACAGTCGGAAGTACGAATTCATCCGTTACATCCTTTGCATAAGAGTCTGCCATTGCCTGTACCGCATCGGTTGCCATCTCTCCCTCTCCATACACCAGAGAAGCGTATGCTTTTTCAACACGATCCCAGCGGTTATCCCGGTCCATGGCATAATAACGTCCGGATAAGGAAGCAATCTTACCTACACCGATTTCCTTCATCTTGGCTTCTAACTCTGCCACAAAATCTTTCCCGGATGCCGGCGGTGTATCCCGTCCATCTAAAAACGGATGGACATATACATTCTCAATTCCCTGCCGCTTACATAATTCCAATAAGCCATATAAATGAGTGTTGTGGCTATGCACACCACCATCGGATTATTATCCCCACAAATGCAGGTCTGAATTATTTTTCTTAACATTGTCAATAGCGCCCAGCAATTCTTCATTTTCAAAGCAATCACCATCCTGCATCGACTTGGTGATGCGGGTCAGCTCCTGATACACAATACGGCCGGCACCGATATTTAAGTGTCCAACCTCTGAATTTCCCATCTGTCCGTCTGGAAGTCCAACTGCCAGTCCGGAAGCATTTCCCTTTACAAAAGGACATTCTTTCATCAGCTTGTCCATAACAGGTGTATTGGCCTGGGCAATGGCATTGCCTTCCACCTTATCATTTAATCCATAACCATCTAATACCATTAGCACAACCGGTTTTTTACTCATTTTCTTATCTCCTTTATTTCTATAATATAATCGTTTTTACCGATTTCATCTTAGCATAATCATTTCCCGCATTCAAGTTTTTATTCCTTTTAACAGACATCTTGAAATATGAATCAGAATATGATATTTTGAAGAAAAGAGTTTTCATATATTATTAAATTAAAGA
>JAIECC010000434.1 GCA_029068665.1 Lachnospiraceae bacterium | reverse complement strand
CCTACTGCAACCGCTTTCACCCCCAGCTGCTTTATAAGGATTTCTGCCACAAAGGTTTCCGGCTCCATAGCAGAAAACTCTTTGGTAAATGGATATTCCAGCAAAATATCAATCCCTGCAGCTTCTGCCTTCCGAAGCTTTTCATTCCTGCTGTCAATCCGCTTCTGCACCCCTAAGCTTTTTCCTGCCTCCGCAAATGTAAATATCACACCGGTAAGCCCTTGTTCCTGCCAGTTTCTTACCTGCTCCAACAACAGTTGATGTCCCCGATGAAATCCGTCGAATTTTCCTAAGGCAACTGCTGTATTATGTAATTGTAATTCCGTCACATTGGTAATATGCTCCATAATTCCGTGCCTTCTATCCAAATTTAGTGCATTGGCTTGTTTTGCCCTTCATGCTTATAAGAACATCTTATATGGTACAAACTCCTGGGTCTGCAATCGATATTCATATATCCCCAAAAAAATGCCCTCTGCATCATAAACCAATACATAAGGCATCTGGTTACCTTCTTCTTCTTGAAATCCTTCTGTCATCTTACCGATATGTCTTTTTTGAAATTTATTTCCATTATATACCAGCTTATTCCATTCGGGTGCAATTTGAATTCTCGGATATTGCGGATACATGGAATCAATGGAATGCAGCTGCTGTTCCAATCTTCCTTCCTGCACCATTGCTTCGATTTCAGATAACCTCAGACTGTCATGAACCGAAAATCCACAGGCGCTTTCCCGGACCAGCTTTTCCATACAGCCCCCACAGCCTAATTGTTCTCCTATATCTCTGCATAAACTGCGGATATAGGTCCCCCGGCTGCATTTAATCCGAAATATCACCCTTGGAAGCTGAATATCTTTGATTTCCAATTCATAAATGGTTATCGGCCTTGGCTGCCGCTCTACTACCTTTCCCTGACGGGCAAGCTCATATAATTTCTGTCCATTTATCTTAATCGCAGAATACATGGGCGGAACCTGTTCATAGCTTCCTATAAATGACTGTATTACTGCCTGTACTTCTTCCTCTGTAGCAGTTACATCTGACCGTTTCTGCACTTCACCGGTCATGTCCTCCGTATCTGTGGTTACTCCTAACAACAAAGTTGCCTCATACTCTTTATCATGGTCCGGCAGAATATCACACAATTTCGTTGCCTTTCCCACACAGACCACTAGTACCCCTTCTGCCTGAGGGTCTAAGGTACCGGTATGCCCGATTTTCTTCTGATGCAAAATTCCCCTTAGCTTTGCCACCACATCAAAGGAAGTAAAACCCGGTTCCTTATATACATTTAATATTCCGTCATACATTGGTACATCTCCCCTGATTTTCCTGTCATTTCACCCCACTGCTGTCACCAAATGTGTACACAAACAGTTTACTTGAATGATTATCCGTTGCATTCCAACTGCAGCGCAATCTGCTCTAATACCTGCTCTGCTACCTGATTCCGGTCACCTTCCAAGGAAAAACCGGCTGCCCGTACATGACCGCCGCCGCCAAAATGCAGGGCAATCTTGCTGACATCCACATACCGGTTGGAACGAAGACTGAATTTATAAACATCGGGTTCATATTCATAATACAGCATTGCCACCTCAATCCCTCTGGTGACCCGAAGCTGGTCAATCACCCCATCCACATCCACACTGGTGGCATGATAAAAATCAAATACTTCCTTTCTCAGACAGGATACAATGCACAAATCATTTAAGGTCATATAGCTTTCCAACAAAGCCCGGCCAAGCATCTGGTTCTGTACAAAGCTCTTGCTATAAAAGGTACGATCAATAATCTCACTTGGTCTTGCTCCCAATGCAATCAAGTCCCCGGCAACACACATGGTATCCCTGGTGGTATTGCTATGCTTAAATACACCGGTATCATGAACAATACCCAGATACAGGGCCTCCGCGCAATGACTGCTGATTTTATCATGCTCCAGGATACCGTATATGGCTTCACAGGCTGCCGCTGCCTGGGACTGTACCAGACAAATATCCCCATAGCCCGGATTGCTGGCATGATGATCAATGGCTGCTTTTACTTTTGCCGTTTCGTAATACACTCCAAAGTCCCCAAACCGGTCCGTACTGGCGCAATCCAGTGCCAGACATAAATCATAAGTCATGCCCTCTTGTAATTCATGATGAATCCGGTCAGTCCCCCGCAGAAATAGAAATTCCCGGTCAAAATCTCCCAGATATACATCAACCTGCTTTTCCGGGTAATTATCCATAATATAATTATACATTCCCGTACAGGAACCGACACAGTCGCCATCCGGACGAATATGTCCCAAAATCACAATGGTCTGTGCCTGTTCAATTGCCTCTAAAAATTGATTCATACTCTTCACCTGTTCATCCCTTTAACCTTTACGATTCCTCCGGGGCATCTTCTTCATCTGAAGTATAATTTTCCACATGCAAATCAGCAATTTTCTTAGACATTTCCGCACCATATGCAATGGAATCGTCCAGAATAAAAGTAATCTCCGGTGTGTTCCGCAGATTCACCCGACGTGCCAGCTCCCTGCGGATATATCCTACAGCACTTTTTAAGCCCGTCAGTGTATTCTGCTGCTCTTCTTCATTTCCCATCACACTGATGTATGCCTTACAAGTCTTTAAGTCCGGAGCCACCTGCACATCTGTTACCGAAGTCATGAAATGGATACGGGGATCCTTGATATCCTCCCGGATAATCATGCTAAGTTCCCGTTGAACCTCACTATTAATTCTGGTATTCTTTACACTATTTTTTCTCATCCTATATTTCCCTCTCTAAATTACGGTTGGTCTGAGCCATGCGTGAGTAGGAATAACTGCTCATCGGGTGCTTGCACACGAAAGAGCAGGTTATTCTATACTCACATAGGGCGAAGCCCTGCGACCGAGCCGAAGTGAAACGAAGGCGAGGTTGGGGCATGGCTCAAAGCTTTCGTGCAAACCATAATTTATATTCACCACGCGTAATAGCATGGCGAATATAAACCAAACCTTATCTCGGCACTTCCACCATAATATAAGCCTCAATCTGGTCTTCTTCCTTCACATCATTGAAGTTTTCAAATACAAGTCCGCATTCGAAGCCGGACTTCACTTCCTTCACATCATCCTTAAAGCGCTTCAGGGATGCCAGCGGTCCTTCAAAGATCTGCTCTCCTTCCCGGGAAATCCGGTAGGTAGCATTCTTTTGCAGTATACCATCCAGCACATAAGAACCTGCAATGGTACCTACACCGGAAGCCTTATAGGTCTGACGTACTTCCGCATGACCGATTACCTTCTCTTCATAAATCGGGTCTAACATACCCTTCATAGCTGCCTCAATATCCTCAATGGCATCGTAAATTACACGATACAGGCGCAAGTCTACCTGTTCCCGCTCTGCCGTATCCTTCGCCGTTGCATCCGGACGGACATTAAAGCCAATAATAATGGCATTGGAAGCAGATGCCAGGATAACATCGGATTCATTAATGGCACCTACACCGGCATGAATCACCTTGATTACCACCTCTTCATTGGACAACTTAAGCAGACTTTGCTTTACTGCTTCCACTGAACCTTGTACATCTGCCTTTACTACCAGATTCAGTTCCTTTACATTGCCTGCCTGAATCTGTGAAAACAAATCATCCAAAGACATCTTAGATTTGGTCTCTGCAATTAATTTTTCCTTTTCATAGCTGATAAATGCTTCAGCCATGGTTCTTGCTTCTTTTTCACTATCTGTAGCAATAAAGATTTCACCGGCATTCGGTACTCCATTTAAGCCTAAGATTTCAACCGGAGTCGACGGAGTTGCTTCCTTCACCCTGCGCTGCTTATCATCCATCATGGCACGTACCTTACCATGTACATTGCCAACTGCAATAATATCTCCAACCTTTAAGGTTCCCTTCTGCACTAATACCGTGGCAACCGGTCCCCGGCCTTTATCCAGCTCGGCCTCGATTACAATACCTCTTGCCTTCCGGTTCTTATTTGCCTTTAATTCCATTACCTCTGCGGTCAACAGAATCATTTCCAGCAAATTCTCCAGACCTTCCTTTGTATGCGCAGAAACCGGACAGAAAATCGTGGAACCGCCCCATTCTTCAGCTACCAGCTCATACTCCATTAATTCCTGCTTTACACGCTCAATATTGGCACTTTCCTTATCAATCTTATTAACCGCTACAATAATTTCTACTCCGGCTGCTCTTGCATGGTTAATCGCCTCTACGGTCTGAGGCATAACACCATCGTCTGCTGCAACCACCAGAATAGCAATATCCGTAGACTGGGCACCACGCATACGCATGGCCGTAAATGCTTCATGTCCCGGTGTATCCAAAAATGTAATAGTCTGACCGTTTACCTCAACAACCGAAGCACCAATATGCTGGGTAATACCGCCGGCTTCCTGATTGGTTACCTGTGTGGTACGAATGGCATCCAGCAGGGAGGTTTTACCATGGTCAACATGACCCATAACGCAGACTACCGGTGGACGGGATGACATTAATGCTTCATCCTCTTCCTCTTCCTTCAGCAGTTCTTCAATGATATCAACCTGCTCTTCTTCCTCTGCAATAACGTTATATTCCAATGCAATTTCGGCCGCTTCTTCATACTCCAGATCCGAATTTACATTCACCATTTTACCTGCCAGGAACATCTTTTTAATTAACTGATTCACCGGAACGTTAATCTTATCTGCAAACTCCTTAACTGTCAGTACCGGTGGCAAAGCAATGGTTTTAATGGTTTCTTCCGGCTCCTGTGGCTGTGGCTTCGGTTCCGGCTTAATAAACTGACCGCTGCGCTTTTCCGGCTTTCCATTCTGTGCCTGCTTGCTATTTCCGTTATTGTTATTATTGAACTTATTGTTCTTTTGATTCTTATTCTTTCGGGTTTCTCTCTGCTCTGCCTGGAAGGTTACAATGGTATGTTCCTTCTTGCTATCCTTGTGATTCCCGTTGTTGTCATTCTTTTTCGCCTTATTATTCCCATTCTGACCGGCATTTTTACCATTGCTGCTTCCGTTATTGGCTTCTTTTTTATTGTTAGTTTGCGGTGTACTTTCCTTTTTCTGACTGCCTTTTGACTGCTCCTGCTTTTCCGGAGCTGCCTTTTTCGCTTTGACTGCGTCCTTCGGAGCTTCTTTCTTCTCTGCTTTTGCCTTTTCTGTTTTTGTCTTTTCTGTTTTTGCAGCCGATGACGGTTCTGCTTTCCCTGCTCCAAAAGCCTTTCGTACCAGAGCCTCTTCCTCTGCTTCCAGCCCGGATTGATGCTTCTTTCCAGTGATGCCCTGTTTGTCTAGAAAAGCAATAATCTCTTTACTTTCAACGCCTAATTCTTTACTTAATTTATTTATAATTACTTTTGCCATTCGTTACACCTCCATATTGTTCTGCATTTCAATCTTCTTTGCAATTTCCCGTCCAAAGTTCTCATCTATGACTGCAACAGATGCACGCATCTGCTTTCCGATGCTATGCCCTAATTCCTCTTTGGTTCCGTATATTGCAATCGGTACC
>JAIECC010000433.1 GCA_029068665.1 Lachnospiraceae bacterium | reverse complement strand
GTATCGTATTTGATTATAAGCAGGAATCAAATCCCTGTTCTTTATGCAGCCGCCTTCGAAAAGGCGCTTTGAATACTAAAGCAATGGAACTGGGCTGTAATAAAATAGCCTATGCCCATCATAAAGACGATGCATTGGACAGTTTTATTATGTCATTATTATATGAAGGCAGACTTCACACCTTTTCTCCGGTTACAAGATTGGAACGCACGAATTTAGTATTGATTCGTCCCCTAATCTATGCTTATGAAGGCGAAATTGCTTCCTTTGCAGATATGCAGCAGCTTCCTGTTATGAAAAATCCATGTCCTGCGGATGGCATAACGAAACGTCAGGAAGCAAGGGAACTGATTATGAATCTAAGAACTACCGTACCGGAAGTAAAGGAACGTATATTTTCCGCAATTACAGGTGCCGGGCTTGATGGCTGGTGATCCGGTATCCATATAGGCAGGAGTTGGAATTAAAAACCAATGCCTGGTGTTTCTGCATAATATGGAATGGTCAAATAGCAGCCGCTGGTAATCTCATCCCCTACAATATGATTAATGCTTCTTATTTCATCTAAATAAGCTTCTGTACTGGAATATCCAACTGTCTTGTATTCCTGTGCTATATCCCATAAAGTATCACCTGCTTTTACTTCAATAGTCGTAAAGTATTTTGTGGTTTCATGTTGGGACTGTGCATTTAGCACCGGACCGGCATGAAGCATAAAAATGCATGTAATTACAACGGTAATCAGTGCTATTATGGCATACAGGGTAACCCTTGGCCGACGAAATAACCATTTGCCAATAGAATACTGAAGGGATTGAAACCATTCCTTCCCCTGTTCCAGCTTGCATTGATTACTTATATAAATAAGCTTGTTGTATATGTATAACTGATTCATAATATAATACCTCCGTTTTCGAACATTTGTTTTATTAAATATGATTATATCGAACCAATGTTCTGTTGTCAATATGTTTTTCGAATAAATGTTCGAGAAAATTTGTTCGAAAATAATGTGAACATTTGTTTGCAATCTGGAAGAGCTTATGTTAAAATACAGATAACAGTTATTAGGGAGGAATCAATATGGGTAATGGAAAAATTACTGAGAAACAACAGGAAATATTAGAATATATGAAAGAACAGATATTATCAAAGGGATATCCACCGTCTGTTCGCGAAATATGTTCTGCTGTTCACTTAAAGTCCACCTCTTCTGTACATTCTCACTTGGAAACATTGGAAAAGAACGGATATATCCGCCGTGATCCAACAAAACCAAGAGCAATCGAAATTGTTGATGATACATTTAATTTGACCCGGCGAGAGTTAGTGAATGTACCGATTTTAGGAAAAGTAGCTGCCGGTCAGCCCCTGCTTGCCAATGATAATATTAACGGTTATTTTCCTCTTCCGCCGGAATATGTGAATAATAAGCAAACCTTTATGCTGACTGTAAAAGGCGAAAGCATGATTAATGCCGGTATTCTGGATGGTGACTTGGTTTTAGTTGAACAGACATCATCCGTACGGAATGGAGAAATTGCAGTAGTCTTAATTGAGGATTCTGCAACAGTAAAGACCTTTTATAAGGAAAAGGATTATATTCGACTGCAGCCGGAGAATGATAGTATGGATCCGATTATTGTACAGGATTGTATGATTATGGGCAGAGTTATTGGATTGTATCGCAAATTCTAATCCCTTGTTTTAAGAATAAGATATTTTGACAGAAAAGATATCCAAAGAATTTCATAAAAATACGCTCTGTATTCTACTTCCCCAAAAGCCTGAATACAGAGCGTATTTTTTTATTTATATTATAAATACTTCAATATGATGAAAGATAACATAGCTT
>JAIECC010000432.1 GCA_029068665.1 Lachnospiraceae bacterium | reverse complement strand
TTACAACGGTTATATTTGATCTGGATGGCACCTTACTAAATACGTTAGAGGATCTGAAGACGGCTGTAAATCATGCATTGACTCAGTTTGGATATCCGGTTAAGAATCTGGAGGAGGTCCGCCTGGCCGTGGGCAATGGTGTTGCAAAGCTGATAGAACGGGTGTTGCCCGGAGGGCTGGAAAATCCGGATTTTGAGGACTGCCTGAAGGCATTTCGGGAGTATTATTCCCAGCATTTACAGGATCAGACCGCACCTTATCCGGGGATTCCGGAGGTATTGGCTTTGCTAAAGGAAAAGGGCTATGGACTGGGAATTGTATCCAATAAATTTGATGCTGCAGTTAAGCAATTGCGGGAGGATTATTTTCCGGATACGATTACAGTGGCAATCGGTGAATCTGCTGATGTAGGGAAAAAGCCGGCACCGGATTGTGTCTATAAGGCAATGGCAGAGCTGGACTGTGAGAAGGAAGAGGCTGTTTATGTGGGAGACTCTGATGTTGATGTTGCTACAGCACACAATTCCGGTTTAAGATGCATTGGCGTGACCTGGGGCTTTCGGGATGACCGGGTGCTGAAGGAGGCAGGGGCGGACTGGATTATTCATGAGCCATGGGAGCTGCCGGACCTGTTAGAGCAAATCAGGAGAGAAGATGGAAGGGAACAGGAATAGGAACGGTAGAGGAATATGAAGCCGCAGTATATTCAAGTTATGAAAGGAAGAGGATATGAACAGGAATGGGAGCAGGAGCCTTACATTTTCACCAGAAGTGAAGATCAGGAGTGCTATATAGTCCTGCTGTTGGATCAAGCTCTTTCTGGTGAACGGCTTCAACAAAAGAGGCAGCAGCTGGAACAGCATTATTCCTTTCGGGGCTATACCCGGGTATATCAGCTTTGCATCGTATGTCAAAAGGACGGCATGTTTTCCGAGGAACTATTGACACTGGTGGCCCGGACTTCCAATGTATGGCTCTTTGCTGAGGATCAGAACCGGATGTACCGGTATGAGAATCAACCCTTGGATTTCGACGGTCTTAGCAGTATGTTTGAGGCATTGCCGGTGGAACCCAAGTCTATGGGACTTCCATTTAAAAAAGAAAAGTTTCCGTATGTGACACTGGTACTGGTACTGCTCAATGTGTTCTGCTTTTTATTTCCGATGATAACAGGACAGCATAATGCATGGATTGATGCAGGAGGAAATTATTGGGAGTACGTGTTTGAACAGGGAGAAGGTTACCGGCTGTGGACCTATATGTTTCTGCATTTGGATACAGGGCATTTATTTAACAATATGCTGGCACTTTGCTCCTTCGGACTGCTTTTGGAGCCTGTACTGGGGCATGTAAGGTATGCAATTATTTATTTTGGCTCCGGATTTGCTTCCGGACTGCTCTCTTTTCTGATTGAACTCATCCGGATGAATCGTGTTATTTCCATAGGAGCCTCCGGTGCTATATTTGGTTTGACCGGAGCACTGCTGGCACTGGTGCTGTTCTGGAAGAATAAGGTGCCGTGGATTTCTGTAAGAAGAGTGGTATTTTTGGTGGTGATTTCCCTGTATGGAGGCTTTGCTACTCCGAGGGTTGATAATATAGGGCATATTGGCGGTCTGCTGGCAGGATTTTTATTGATGACCGTGATATATTTTGTCGGAAGCTTATTTCCGGAGGGACATCCATTTAATCAAAATAATTGCACATAATATGTAAAAACATATCGGTTGCTTATTGTAAAAGAAAAATCAATGTGTTAAACTTGGAATAGTGAAAAATGTGGGGTGTTATAATTGGGCATCAGCTATGCAGTGGTGACAAAGGTAAAGGAACTTACCGAAACAAGGCAATATGGCGAGGCATTGGATCTTTTGGAAGGTGAAGATATCTTCCAGTCATTGAATCCACAATTCTTAAGAAGCTGTGGAGAAGTCTATCTGGAAAATAACCGGTTTTATGAAAGCCCGGAAGCATTGGTACGGGCACATATTATGGCTCCGGAAGGGAATCGGATCATTTATGATCTGGTTCGCTTGTATTTAAAAATGGGGTATTTTCAACGTGCCAAACTCTACTATGAAATCTATGTTCATAATGCAGTTGCAGATGACACGGGAAAGCTGTACTTACAGTATATGATTCAAAAGGCACAGCGGGTAGAAGCAGGTGAATTGCTGGAAATTCTGGAGAAGGCGTGTGAGGAACAGTATTCGGACGAATGGGGATTTGAACTGGCACTTTTATATGCCTCTTTGGGCAGAAAGGATAAGATGAAGGAAGAATGTATTCATCTGATGGCCGCATTTCGGAATTCTCCCTATTGTGCCCTGGCAGAAGCATTAAAAAAAGATGAGTATGATATCAGTAATTCCTATTTCCGTTTTCCAATCATGGAGGCGGAGGAAGATAAAGAAACATATGCTTCCATTATAGAACTGGAAGAAAATCAGTTGGATAAGGACTTGTTAAAGGTTCATCCTCCCGCACCGGTTATCCTTCAGATGGAGGATGATGACGGAACGGAGGAAGAAGTTCCTGAGCGGAAGGAAAAAGGATTTGGAATCCGGCTTCCTTTTCGAAAAAAACAAGACAAGACTTCAGGGGTACAGTCATCTGTACCGGAGAATCCAGCTTCGGAATCAGAAGGAGGAAAGCCTCTTCCGGAAGCAGTACGAAGGGAGGATAATCGGATACAGACATCTAAGGCAGAGCCGCAGGCGCCGGAAGGGACATCGGTGGTGACTACAGGTGTTCCGTTTGAAAGCGAGGATGTTTCTGCTTATATTGAATCTGTTATGAAATCTGTTGCAGACATTGAGGCATCTGTAGCGGAAGAACTACAGCATCCTGTAACCTTCCAGACTGAAAAGGAAACCCAGCAGAATGTTACTAAACATGAGAAGGAA
>JAIECC010000431.1 GCA_029068665.1 Lachnospiraceae bacterium | reverse complement strand
GTTCTATATTTTACTTATAAAAAGTGACGAATATCAACAACAAGTCTTTCTTCAATATTTATTAAACGTTTCGTAATATCCTTCGTTTTTTCATCTGCAGCTTTATACTGGTTCAAATATCTGTTCAGAGACTTTACACCCATATTACAACCATCTGTCATTAATTCGGCAATTGTTTCATCCGATTCATTCATAACCAGTTTCACATTTGTTTTCATCCATGACATGCTTTTCGCCATGGGATTGGGTTCTTTTCCATCATCATGATATTTGTCTAAAAGAACCTGTATTTCCTTTTTCAACTTATTGTGTTCGTCTTTACAATCCACAAGACATTTGCCAAGTGTTTCGTCGTGTACATAATCCAGAACTTCATCAATGGATTCAACACCCATTTTTATACCGGCATCACATTCCCGCAGCAACTTTATTGTATCCGATTCAATCATTGATTATTTTCAACTCCTTTTACTTTATGTCTTAAGAAAATTATCCCCTCTTTTGGCAACATTATTCTACCGTTTTTGTAAAACAACGAATTGAAAATAATTTATTTAAGATGTTCTTTGAAAAACTGTTCCAGTTTATCAAATGGAATTGCATTTTTTCCGCCTCCGTCATACAGGTCCGTATGGACAGCATCCGGAATGATCAGCAATTCTTTGTTATCCACATAAGGATTATCCTTCACTATAGCTGCGTATGCATCACGGCTGAAATAGCAGGAGTGTGCCTTTTCACCGTGGATGATCAGCACAGCATTACGGATTTCGTTTGCATACTGAAGGATAGGCATATTCATAAAAGACTGGCAGCCGATTATATTCCATCCTCCATTAGAATTAAGGGAACGAGGATGATAGCCACGCTCTGTTTTGTAATAGTCATAATAATCCTTTACAAAGAACGGGGCATCTTCCGGAAGAGGGTCGACTACACCGCCGCCGAGTGCATAGGAGCTATTTTTATAATCAGCAATTCTTTGTGCATTCAAAGCCTTGCGTTTCTCATAACGGGCTTCCTCACTGTCTTCCTCATCAAAATAACCCTTTGCATTCACTCTTGTCATATCGTACATGGTAGATGAAACTGTAGCTTTGATACGGGTGTCAAGTGCTGCCGTGTTAATTGCCATGCCGCCCCAACCACAGATGCCGATGATACCGATTTTCTCCGGATCAACATTATCCTGCAAAGAAAGGAAATCCACAGCAGCCATAAAATCTTCGGTGTTAATGTCAGGGGATGCCATGTAGCGGGGCTGTCCGCCGCTTTCTCCTGTAAATGACGGATCAAAGGCTATCGTAAGAAATCCTCTCTCAGCCATTGTCTGTGCATACAGTCCGGCAGCCTGCTCCTTCACAGCACCGAATGGGCCGCATACCGCTATTGCGGGGAGTTTTCCACCTACATTCTTTGGAACATACATATCAGCAGCCAGAGTGATTCCATATTTGTTATGGAATGTCACCTTGCTATGGTCTACTTTGTCACTTTGGGGAAAAGTCTTATCCCATTCTGTTGTTAAAGCTAATTTTTCTTCCATGAATTTGTCCTCCTGTCATGAATTTATTTATTAATTAATTTGTTCTGCCGGAACTAAAGAAACTCTTTATTCAGCCGGTAGATTAAAAAATCAAGGCAATCTATTTTTTTCTCACTTGTATGTACCTGTTCCAGTAAAGCGTTCTTATGCTGTGCAAGGATAGGCAACAGCTTTTTCCATTCACCTTTTTGGGCATATTCCATACAGACAGTAATCCCTTTTTCACTGCATCCTGCGTCCACAAGATTTTGATATAAAATGCCATATACATCTGATGCCTCTGCCATCGTTTCGCACCTCCTGGCATTATTATATGCACGCCGCATTGTCATGTCTAATACTTATAATTCATATCCTGATATTCTTGACAAGAATATCTCTTTCTCTGTATAATTGTATTAGTTTTTAAAAGAAGGGAATTGCTCATGGAAATACGAGTTTTACGATATTTTTTGGAAATTGCACGGGAGGGCAATATGACAAGGGCTGCTGAGCGGCTTCATGTTACACAACCCACCCTATCCAAACAAATGAAAGAGTTGGAACAGGAACTTGGAAAAAAGCTGTTCCGGCGTGGTAGCACAAGCGTAAGTCTGACAGATGAAGGAATGCTGCTCAGAAAGAGGGCGGAGGATCTTCTCGCTATGGCCGATAAAATTGAAAATGAGTTCCGGTCATTGGATGAAATCACGGGAGGAGACATTTATATTGGCTGTGCCGAATCCTATCTTATTAAATACCTTGCCTTTGCAGTTCGGCGATTAAACGAGAAATATGTAAATATCCATTATCATATTACCAGCGGTGATACAGAGCAGGTTACGGAGAGTCTTGACCGTGGACTTTTAGATTTTGCATTTATTGTAGAACCGCCGGACTTATCCAAATACAATTATCTTGAAGTTCCCGACCAGGATACCTGGGGAGTTCTCATGCGAAAGGACTGCCCTTTGGCTGAAAAACCTTTTATTGAGGTCAGCGATATTCTGCCGTACCCTGTCTTTTGCTCAGAGCAGTCAGCGAAGGTTGACCTTCCAAGATGGTGCGGGGAACAGGTTGACCAGCTTAATATTATGGCTACTTTTAATCTATCTGGCAACGCTGCTGTATTTGCAAGAGAGGGGTTGGGTGTTGTGCTTACTTTTGATAAACTGATTGAAGTATCTGAAGATAGTGACTTATGCTTTCGGCAGATCAGCCCCGTTCTTCATACAAAAATGTATGTAATCTGGAAAAAATATCAGGTATTTACTCCTGTTGCCGAACTTTTATTATCAGAACTCAAAAAAATATTAACGTGAAACATACAAAAACCGGTCAAATGCATGACTTACATGCAAACGACCGGTTTCTGTTTTAGCTCTGCACACCACATTCTACAGAGACTTTCCCCTTGATTCTTCAAGCCCTTATTCAGTTCTATGCTTTTCAATGATTTCCTTAAACCGCATATAGGATGCATTTGTTTCCTTATCTGTCATCTGCTCGATTTCCTCATCCATTGCCTGTTCATCCAGTTCATCTAATAAGTCTGCCAAATCATCCTCTGAAAAAAAATTACCGTCCATAATAGAATACCTCCGTATGTTTATCTGACCTTATTATACATATACTCTGTTATGAAATGCAACCCTTCATTTTATTCCAAATATCCTTATCTCAAGCCCCCAGCATCATATTCGCGATTATCACGCTTGCTGCTACACCGGCCAGTGTAGCAATCAGCCCGCCGGTCAGAGTCCACCGGGTCTTTTTCACCTTCACAGATAAAAAATACACGGACATAATATAAAAAATGCTCTCTGTACAGCTCATGACGATGGATGCAATCAACCCGATATTCGAATCCGTTCCGTATTCTTTGAATAAATCAAAGACCAGCCCGTTTGCCGCCGAAGTAGAGAATAAACGTACCAGAATAACCGGCAATACCTGTGCCGGAATCTTAAACAGCTCTCCTATAGGAGTTAACAGCTTTGCCACCATGTCCAGAGCTCCCGATGCCCGTATAACCCCTACTGCCACCATCAGCCCAACTAATGTAGGTGCTATTCCAATTACTATTTTGAAGCCTTCCTTAACACCGTCAATAAAGATATCATATACCTTCTCCCGGTTCAGTAAACCATATCCGATGATATAGAAAAGAATCAACGGTATCATAAAGTTGGAAATCATGGAAATTAATTTCATGCCTCTTCCCTTCTCTTAACCATTTTCCTGATTCATAATCTTCTTGTGGGTTCTATTTTCCTTGGTTCTTATGGGCATTTCTTCTGCATCTCCATACTCCATACAAAACTCCCGCAAGAGTAGATACCAACGTCGCAGCCAGTCCGGGTAAAATAATTGTCCCCGGATGTACCGAGCCATACTGACTTCGATAGGCAATCATATTGATAGGTACTAATTGCAGAGAAGATATGTTAATTACCATAAACAGGCACATTTCATCACTGGCGGCATTGGGATCACCGCCGGATTCTTCACAACGCTTTTTATGCATTTCATGTAGGGCCTTCATTGCCTTGAGTCCTGTAGGCGTGGATGCCCATCCCAGACCCAGCAGATTTGCAATCATGTTGGCGGCAATGTACCCCATAACCTGCTCATCCCCTGCTGCCTGGGGGAATAACAAACGCAGGATTGGCATCAGCAGTCTTGTTAACTGCCGAACCAATCCTGTTTCTTCTGCAATCTTCATAACCCCTGTCCACATTCCCACTACACCCAGCATGACAATACAAAGGCTGATGGCTTCCTTTGCCGAATCCAATATGCCGGATGATACCGGTTCCATAGTGCCGGTAAATGCTGCCACGATAATGCCGATGATAATCATAAATGCCCAGATATAATTTAACATACAGGACTCCAACAGGGATTTTTATAGTGTATTGACTCCGGTATAAAAATATGTTAGAAATACCTCGTCCAAATTCGACATTCAGGCTTCTATCTTACACCACAAAGCTCACATAGCACCGGTCATCATAATTCACCATATCCTCCTGCAATCCCTTTGTGGTCTTATATATCTTATAGCATAGCGGGTCCTCCTGCAGCACCCGCTTCATTTCCTGTTCACTCTCTTCCAGAGTTGCCTTCAGCTCCGGGTATCCATCTGTAGCCAGAACAATCCGGTCCCCCTTCTTTACCTTCAGCCTCTTTATCATATGAGTGTTCAAAGAAGTACTGTTCAGTTCCGGATAGCCGAATTCACAGTCCATATTTTCCAGATAATACTGCCGTTTGATCAATTCCATGATCAAGTCTCTGCTGACATCCTTCCGCAACAGGTCTGCCTCTGATTTTCCTTCTGCCAGCAAACTTCGTATCAACATACTCCGTACCTCGGCAATCACTGTATCTACCTTTTTCCCATTCTCATACAAACAGTCATTTACCATAAAATTACAGTCTCCCAGGCACCATATTTCCTGATAGTAGTCGCTATATACCAGCAAGGATGCCCGAAGCTCCTCCCAGATAGGAACCGCTTTGCCCTTTGCAAACTGTGATTTCAGCCTTCCGTGAAGTATTTCAAAGCATGAATTACAATCCGTATCTGCCGGCATAGTCTTTATCGCTTCCAAAATCAAATCCTTTGCATATTCACCGCTTGCCTTTCCATCCCATAAATACTCCTTCTGACTGGTTGCACCATCCACCACAACTACAAAATCATCATTTATCAGATAACCGTCTTCACAGCCCGTGCCATCTTTATATTTTCCTTGTAGAAATACTTCTCTTACCTTCATTTCTGCCACCTTACAACAATGCCTGATAAATATCCCGCTTACTGATTCCCCGGTCTGCCGCTGCCTGCTTCATGGCGGCCTTCTTATCCATTCCCTGATTCATATAGAACTCCACATGCTCCGGTATCTCCATGGACTCCCATTGCTTTCGGTTCTCTTCTTCTAATGCCTGAAAGCTGACTCCCTCTATCACCAGAACACATTCTCCTTTGGGTTCATTTTCTGAATAAAACTCCACTGCTTCTTTTAGCGTGGTCTGAAAAACTGTTTCATGCTTTTTCGTCAATTCCCGACAAATGGTTATCCTGCGGTTTCCCAGCTTTTCCAGCAATTCCCCCAGAGTCCGCACCAGCCGGTGTGGCGCTTCATATAAAATAATGGTTCTGGTCTCCGTCAGCAGACTTTCCAATATCATAGTCCGCTCCTTCTTCTCCGAAGGCAAAAATGCCTCAAAGCAGAATCGTCTGGTCGACAAACCACTTAAAGTCAGGGCTGTCACACAGGCACAGGCTCCCGGCAGAGAGGTTACGGGAATTCCGGCTTCCTGACACTGGCGGACCAGTTCTTCTCCGGGATCTGAGATTCCCGGTGTCCCGGCATCGGTTATCAGAGCAATATTCTGTCCCTCCTGAAGCTTTTCTACCAGAGTTCTTGCCTTATCGTATTTATTAAATTCATGATAACTGGTCATAGGGGTTTTGATCTCAAAATGATTGAGCAGCTTGATACTGTTTCTTGTATCCTCCGCCGCAATCAGGTCCACCTCCTGAAGAATCCGTACTACCCGATAGGTCATATCCTCCAGATTACCAATGGGTGTCGCACATAAATATAATTGTCCCGGCATATCAAATCACCGCCTTCCGATTTCATCAATCTCTTCCGTATAAACACCCTTCTCACGATACACAATCAGTGGCGGCTCCACCGTAATCCGGGACCGTCCACCCCGTACCGCTTCTATCATCACCATATTAGGCTCTTTATCTACATAGGGATGTACCATGCGCATCCGCTTGGGCTCCATTTTATACTGCATCAGCACCGAAAATATTTCTGCCAGCCGAAAAGGCTTGTGAATCAGAAAAAAGCTTCCTCCCGGCCGTACCAGACAGGCAGCCGCTTTCACTACATCCTCCAGCTTGCAAAGAATCTCATGTCTGGCAATATTTTTCGGTTCATATTCATTTTCCAACCCGTGCTGATGGGTCATATATGGCGGGTTGGAGGTAATCACATCAAAAGAAGCTGCTGGAAATAATCCTGCGGCTTCTTTTATATCTCCCTGTATAATTTCAATCCGGTCTTCCAAATGATTCAGCCGTACACTCCGGTCTGCCATCTCCACACTGGCTTCCTGAATCTCCAGACCTGTAATGTGGGCTGCTTCTGTATGTGCTGCTAATAAAATCGGAATGATACCGGTTCCGGTACCCAGGTCCAGAATCCGGCTTCCGGTCTTTGCTTTGACAAAATGAGACAAAAAAACCGCATCTACACCAAAGCAGAATCGCTTCGGGTCCTGAATAATCTGATACCCTTTACATTGTAAATCATCCAACCGCTCTCCCGGTCTTATTATAGCTTCCATCATTTTCCCATATCCGGATGCAGGCCGTACCAATGGACTCTAGTCGTCCAGTTTCGACTTTCCTTCCTTCTTCTCCTGCTTCTCCAGTTCTTCCAATTCCTTTATTTCTGCTGCATCTGCATTGATTTTATTCTTATCCCGATGTCTTTTTGGCTTAAATCGAAGCTCGTCCACCTTATATTCCAGAATTTCTTTTTCACCGGCATCATTGGTGAGCAATACCTTCACATTTTGTCGAAGAACATTCACTCCGGTTACTTCACCCTTCTGACCGGTAGGAGTCTTTACATAATCTCCTACATTCGGCATATGATCATTCAGATATTCATAAGTTGCCTCTTCATGATTCAGACAGCACATCAATCGGCCGCAGACACCGGAAATCTTGGTTGGATTCAGAGACAGGCTCTGCTCCTTCGCCATCTTAATAGAAACCGGAGCAAAATCCGATAAATAGCTGTGACAGCACAGCTCCCGTCCGCAAATTCCGATACCACCAACAATCTTCGTCTCGTCCCGGACACCAATCTGGCGAAGCTCTATTCTGGTCTTAAACACGGAAGCCAGATCCTTTACCAGCTCCCGGAAATCAATTCTTCCGTCGGCAGTAAAATAAAACAGGACCTTATTATTATCAAAGGTATATTCTGCCTCAATCAGCTTCATCTCCAGCTTATGCTTTGCAATCTTCTCCAGACAGATATTAAACGCTTCCTTACACCGTTCCTTATTCTTCCGATCTCTTACCCGGTCAGCCTCTGTAGCCTTACGGATAATCGGCTTGATCGGTGCCGGCATTTTCTTCTCGTCAATGGTTCTTCTGCCGTAAACCACCTTACCGTATTCCATGCCTCTTGCAGTTTCCACAATAACATGGTCCCCTGCCTCTACCTCGAAGGTCAGCGGGTCAAAAAAGTATATCTTCCCGGTTTCTCGAAATCTAACTCCGATTACTTCTATCATTTTGATTCTCCTTTATGGTCAATAACAGCAATTCCATTGCTATATCAAAATTCACATTTGCCTCTAAACGAATCTTTACCTTATCCATGGCATCTAATACATTCTCAATCCCTTCAAAGGAAATATAATTCGCCTGCTGCTTTAGTGTACTATATTCTTCTTTAAATAACAACTTATCCGGAGAACCGGAAACCTTCAACATCAGGATATCCCGATACCACATCATCATTAAATCAATATAGTCATAGATTTCCAGCTTATACTTGGTCATCCGTTTCACTGCTTCCGTAAAATCATAGATTTCCATTTTATTTGCATTTTTTAAAATACTAACACAGTCATACTTGATTTCATTGTATTCCTCTGAGGTTGCCAGACGAACAGCCTTTCCCAGATTACCAAAGGCAAAGCCCACACAGAACTTCGCTTTTGTTGCCGGAATCCCGATTCTGGACAGGTATTCCATCATATCCAGTTCTCCCACAGGCCGCAGATTCAGAGTAATACAACGGGATATAATGGTAGGAAGCATCTTATCAATATTGTTGGTCAGCAGTAGGATCACTGCATACTCCGGCGGCTCCTCCAGGGTCTTCAACAGGGCATTCTGCGCCTGTGGATTCATCATTTCCCCCTGGGGAATAATATATACCTTATAACGGCTGCTGTAGGGCCGTACAATAATGCTTTTATTCACCTGTTCCCGAATATCATCTACGGAAATCACCGATGGCTTCTCGTGTGTCACCCAGATAATATCCGGCTGATTTCCGGTATCACACTGTATACAGGAGCGGCATTTTCCACAAGGATCTGTTCCCCCTGCCTCACATTGCAGAGTCTTGGCAAATAATCCTGCCAGCAGCTTCTTACCTGTTCCCTTTTCCCCATGAATCAGGTAGGCGTGGGCTACCTTACCTTGCTCTATGCTGCTTTTAAAATGTCCGATAATACCTTCATGCCCGATAACATCTTTAAATGCTGTCATAGCCAACACCTTCTTTCCAAATATAGTAACTTATAATTAAAATATGCTCCTCCCGGATGCTAAGTGATGATATCAATCAACATTCCCCGTATATCATCAATCAGACGAAGAATTTCCAGATGGTCCTTCTCTTCTTCCATAAGAGCACCTGCTAATTTATCCAGCTCTTCATCTACCAGATGAATGATTCCATATACCCGGTGCCTGCCTTTTCGATCCAGAAAATTCTCTCTGGAAAAGGAATAGGAACGGGTTGTGATTTCATTCATAAATTCCTTGATTTTCGCCCGGTAACGCTTCATGTCCCGAATATCTTTATGCCGAGCAATCCGCTGTCCCTCTGCTTCGATTTCCTTCATCAGACCTTCCAGCTTCGCCTGTAATTCACTTTCCTGAATATGGCTGACCAGGGTAAACTTAAACTCGTCATTTCCGGCATTCTTCACAGCTTCTGCTGCATCTACCTGCGTTAATTGAGATATGGCATCCAGTTTTATATCCATGTACCCTGACCTCCCTTCCGGCATTCTAACTCCTTTCAGAGTCAATCTCGGAAATGCTTCGCATTTCCTCGATTTGGCGTTACCTGCCTAACTCTGAATATATATTAATTGTATCGGTTCAATATCCGCTCTTCAATAGCTAATACTATTTTAGCATGAATGTCCTCTTCCGGTAAAGTGGCAGAAATTTTCATAATTCGTTCTTTTTCCCGCTCTGCCAGCATGCGGTATCCTTCCGCTACCTTCCGATGAAATTCCAGCCCTGCTGCCTCCATCCGGTCAAGCTCTGCCTGATTCTTTTTTCTGCGCAGCCCCTCTTCTGCATCTAAATCCAGCAGAATCGTAAGCTGCGGCCGAAGTCCCTCCAGAGCATATTCATTTACTGCATAAACCGTATCAATCCCCATTCCCCTTGCAATTCCCTGATATACCACTGAGGATTCCACAAACCGGTCACAGATGACAGCCTTTCCTGCTTCCAAAGCCGGACGAATCACTTCATTTACCAATTGAGCCCTAGCAGCGGCATACAAAAGCAGCTCCGTATTGGGACACATTTCTGCATACTCCCGATTCAATATTAACTGGCGAATGGCCTCACTGATTACAGTTCCACCCGGCTCTCTGGTAATCACAATCTCATAGCCCTTATCTGCCAGGTAGCCCCGAAGCAGTTCTATCTGTGTACTTTTTCCCGCACCGTCCGGTCCTTCCATGGAGATAAATAATCCCTGCATTCTGAATAATCCTTTCCGTATTCTAACATTCGCTAACATGCCTTTCCATCGCTACAGCACCTTTGACAAAAACTCCTTCAGTCTTGGATGCTGTGGATTACCAAAGAATTCCTCCGGCGGATTCTGTTCCATAATCTGACCGCCATCCATGAACAATACTCTGGTAGCAACCTCTTTTGCAAAACCCATCTCATGGGTAACAATTACCATAGTCATACCTTCCTCTGCCAGCTCCCGAATCAGCTCCAGCACCTCTCCAACCATTTCCGGGTCCAGTGCCGAGGTAGGCTCATCAAATAATATAGCCTCCGGATTCATGACCAGCGAACGTACAATGGCTATTCTCTGCTTCTGCCCGCCGGACAGCTTGCTTGGATACTCATCCTTTTTGTCATATAAGCCAATCCGCTTTAATAATGTACTGGCAGTTTCTGTGGCTTCCTCTGCTGTCTGCAGCTTCAGGGTAACCGGTGCCAGTGTGAGATTCTCCATGACTGTCAGATTGTTAAACAGATTAAAATGCTGGAATACCATACCCACCCGCTGTCTTGCCACATTGACATCCATGCGGTTCTCCCCTTCAATTGCTTTTAGCTTTTCTTTATATTCCTTGCCTTCATGCTTTTGAAGTAAATCATCCTTTTTAATGCTGTGGATGATATCCATGTCATAATCCTTCTGCTCTCCACCTTCTGAATCTCCTGCCGGATGCTTCTCCTGATACAGCCTGTGATAGGTCTTGGATGCAGCAATCACCTCCGGATGCAGGTACGGATCTGCCGGTGTCAGCAGCTTTTCATCCAGCCAGATTTCTCCGTAGGTTGGTTCTTCTAACAAATTCATACACCGAAGAAAGGTACTTTTTCCACTGCCGGAAGGTCCGATAATAGCTACCTTTTCGCCCTTTTCGATTTCAATGCCGACACCCTTCAGCACCGCAAGGTCTCCAAAGTTCTTGTAAATATTCCTAACGCTTATCACTTGCCCGCAGCCCCCTTTCCATCAGCCGTAAAGCCAAAGTAATCAACAATATGATAACAATGTAAATCACTGCCATTACAAGGAATGGCATCATATATTCATAGTTGCTGGAACCAATGGTCCGAAATGCTTTATACAAGTCCACAACTCCAATGAAGCTGACTACAGAAGTCTCCTTCACCAGAGAAATCAATTCATTTCCCAGGGTAGGCAGGATATTCTTCACCGCCTGAGGAATAATGATTTTCCGCATGGTAGTACCATAGTTCAGTCCCATAGCCCGGCCTGCTTCCATCTGTCCGATATCCACAGACAGAATACCGGAACGCATGATTTCCGAAACATAGGCTCCACTGTTCAGTCCCATTATGATAATCGCCACTGCAACAGAAGATAAATTAAATCCTATTAACGGCAGGATTACAAAATACCCCAACAGCAATTGAACGACAATCGGTGTTCCCCGGAAAAATGCCACATAAATCGTACAAATTCGATTTAATACGGACATAACCTTTCCCTTCTTCGGCTGTACCTCTACTGCCGCAATCAGTGTACCGATTATAATACCCAGAATCAATGCCACCAAAGCAATTATCATGGTATTGACCAAACCGGTTACCACTTCTTTGTAGCTGCCTTTATTCACAAAGGCATCCCAGAATAAATTCCACTTGTTCATTAAAGATTGAAATGTCATATTCAGCCCTCACAATGTAATACGAGAAGAAACCTGCCCCTCCGGGCAGGTTTCAGCTTATCTACAGTTCCTTAATTTGCTGCATTAACCTTCTTCACAATCATATTCGCAGGTGCCTCATCAATAATGACATAATTGATGTTACCGGACAGCATATCATTGACTGCCAATGAACCGGAGGTATAACCAACCCAGCTCATGTTGCTGATACCATCAAATTCCCAATCAACATCACCCTTTACAAAATACTCTGCCGTGGTACCGCTCTGACCGCCGATTCTTCCTGCATCCTGTGCTTCTAAGATAGCCATTACATCTTCTGCAGCTTTACAGGCATCAAAGTCTGTATTTTCACTTGGTACAATTAACAACTGCGAGGCAACATAATAGGAATCGGTAAAGTTCACACTTTCCTTTCTTGTCTCATTAATCGTCAGACCTGCGATTGCCATATCTGCCTTACCGGTATCTACATATGTACAAACTGCTTCAAAGTCTACATCCAGAATAACTAATTCTTTTCCCAGGTATTCTGCAAGACCTGCTGCCAGCTCCATGTCGATTCCATAGAAGGTATCTCCTTCTTTATACTCGAATGGTGAAAACTCTGCATTGGTAGCAACTACCAGCTGATCCTTGGAAGAATCCTCCTTTGCGGATGTAACACCCTGCGGAGTTCCATCACCAAAATAATTATCACAGATTTTATCCAATGTTCCATCATCTTTTACGGAAGCAATATATGCATTCGCCTGCTCTAACAGTCCGGCATTGTTCTTGTCCACACCAAACGCATATTGCTCATCGGTTAAAGAAATATTGATGGTCTTTACCACATCATTATCTCCCTTGCCGGCCCCGCAGCCTGTTACCATAAATGCTGTAACAGCAGCCAGACAAACTGCCGTCATTCTGGATATTAATTTTTTCATAATAATACTAACCTCGATTCTAATTATTGGTTGCTAACCTATTTTATTTCTCTTGCGAATTTTACACTATTTCCTGCGTACTTGTCAATGGCTGTCAGTAGGTGTAATACTGCTGATCATAAACCGGTTCCTCTGTCACAATCGGTTCCTTTCCGGATACGATCAGCATCAAAATCGGTGTAACAATCGGCACAAGATATGCACAGATGATACTGGCAATGGCATAATTCTGCGCAGAAGCTTCCGGCAGGAACATTGCGTATAAACTCTTATAAACCGGAAACATCATAAAAATATACACAAGCATAAGCACAATGCTCATCAGTGGTGATATCAATGCAAAAATCCATCCAATAATTGGAATTGCTGACAAAGCTGACACAACAATACTCGCACCATATTGAATCGCTATAAAAATCCAAAATGCAGTGGAACGGTCATTAATTACCTTATTAATAGCAAGCACCCGGTATTCACTGTCCGGCAGAGTAAACATCAGCCATACATTGGCAAAAGGAATCCAGGCAAGCCATGCTTTATCGTGTCCTACCTTCTTTGCCATACGATACAGTCCTATGCTGTTTAGAAC
>JAIECC010000430.1 GCA_029068665.1 Lachnospiraceae bacterium | reverse complement strand
TAGGACTGGCACAGGCCCTGCTTGGAAACCCGTCTCTGCTGATTCTGGATGAGCCTATGGTGGGACTGGACCCTGCCCAGATTATTGAGATGCGGCAGCTGATCCGCTCGTTGAGAAAGGAACATACGGTTATTTTAAGCTCCCATATTTTATCAGAAATCGAATCCGTTTGTGATCATATCATTATTCTGGACCAGGGGAAGGTAGTAGCCGAGGATGCAACCAGACAGCTGTCAGAGGAAAATTCCAATCAAAAGCAGCTGCGTCTGGTGGTAAAAGGAGAGAAAAAGGAAATTCATAGGATTCTGCGGGAAACGGAGCTGCTAAAGAGGTTTTCTCTGGTAAATGAGGTAGAACGGGGCGTATATGAATTTCAGGTGGTTTCTGCAAAGGAGCAGGATATACGGGATGATTTATTCCTGTTGTTCGCACAGAACCAGATGATTGTCTACAGTATAAATGTAGAGCAGTTATCCTTGGAAGAGGTATTTATAAAACTAACAGGTAAGGAGGAGAAGAAATGATTGCGATTTATAAACGGGAATTAAAGGCTTATTTTTTCTCCCTGCAGGCATATATTTATCTTGCATTATTCGTTTGTATTACAGGTGTCTTTTTTTCTGTTGTGAACATTGCCTATGGATATAATGATTTTGCCAGTTATGTATTGAGTAACAGCTACTATATGCTGTTTATTTATGCAATTGCAATTCCTTTATTGACTATGCGGATGTTTGCTGAGGAAAAGAAGCATAAGACAGACCAGCTGCTGCTGACGGCACCGGTTTCCCTATGGGAAATTGTATTGGGTAAATATCTGGCCTGTATTACGGTTTTTTTGACCGGCGTGGTTCTGATTACGGTTTTTCCGGTGATTATTGCCATAAATGGAGCACTGCCAATTGCCAACATTATAAGTGGTTATGTGGGGCTTATTTTGTTCTCGGCCTGTGTCATGGCCATTGGAACCCTGATTTCCAGCTTGACGGAAGAACCAATCATTTCCGCAATTATTACAGCAGTTGTCAGTCTGTTGATTTTGTTTTTCAGCAGTCTGGTTTCCCTGCTTCCAAACGGAACAGTACCAACCCTGATTTTCTTTGGTATCATAGCAGTGGGACTTGCCCTGTTATTTTATTTTGATACGAAGAAGCTCTGGATATCCGGTATCACACTGCTTCTGGGAGCCGGTGTGACAACAGGCTTGTATTTCTGGCAGAAGAATTGGTTTCCCTATGGTCTGACTAACTGCCTGAACTGGCTGTCCATTGAAAAGAGGTATGAGGAATTCTTAAATGGTATTCTGAATCTTTCTTCCATTGTGTACCTGTTGACGGTATCTGCTCTGTGTCTGTTTCTGACTACGCAGGTACTAGCAAAGCGCAGATGGCGGTAAGGAGGTGACTGAATATGGGAAAGAATAAGAATTCCAAAAAGAAAAAGAAGCAGAAAAATATAGAAATCCGGGAGGAGAAGATGACGGCTGTGGAATTGGAAGAGCAGGAAGGGGATAATTCTTTCGAGCCGGAGGATGATCGGAATTCTGAGGAAGTTTTGGAAGAGGTGCCGGAGACAGTAGAAGAAAACACTTCTGCGGAAAGTTCGAAGAC
>JAIECC010000043.1 GCA_029068665.1 Lachnospiraceae bacterium | reverse complement strand
GGATTATGCTTGATAATAGGAAGGAGCATTTCGAATTGGAAAATACATGTAAAATGAGGATGAATAAATGTTCCGGATTGCAATATGTGATGATGAAGCTTATTTTCTTCAGTATGAAAAACGTTTGATTATTGAATATATGGAACGGTGTGGGTATGATTACAAAATAGATTCTTTTTCCTCCGGTAAGGAATTATTAGAATTAAAGGAAGGGATTCAACAATACCATATTCTATTTTTAGATATTTATATGGAAGAGATTGACGGGATGGAAACTGCCAGGCAGATCCGCAGGTTTTCTGAAACCACATATCTTGTTTTTGTAACGGCATTTGTGACTTATGCAGTTGACGGCTACAAGGTAAATGCTTCCCGTTTTTTATTAAAGCTCCAGGGCAATCTGAATCTTGCCATGAAGGAATGTCTGGATTCCATCATTAAAGAAATTGAACACTCGAAATGGAAGCATTGTTTTGGATTTATTGAAGGAAGCTTTGAGGTCAGACTGAAAAATATCATTTATGTGGAAAGCCGGCTGCATAAACTGATTTTTCATATGAAAGGAATGAAGCTGTCAAAATACACCATGTATGAAAAACTGGACACCATAGAAACACTTCTTGGAGAAGATTTTTGCCGGATTCATAAGAGCTATCTGGTGAATCTGATGTATATATATAATATGGAGCGATATCAGATGGAATTGTATGATGGAACTTATTTGAACATTGCAAAGGGGAAATATGTGGATGTAAATAATCGATTCATATCTTATCAGGGGAATATATAGTATTCAGTCATGCAGACTTGACCATTAGCATTCGGTTAGTGAAAATAGCTTGACAGTTGAAAGTATCAAGGCTATTATAGAAACAGTTGTTAACAAGTGCAGATATGCACAGGAATAGAACATCAGCATGGAAGGTGCAGGAAGGAATGGATTTCCCTGTCAGAGAATAGAGGTCATCGGCTGGAAGCCTCTTAAGAAGGAGCCAATTCTTAGTTTCACACCGGAGCTTTCTGTTTGAAGCGGTAGTAGGACAGAACGTGTGATGACGTTACACATCACTTAAGTGCCTGTATGAAATGTACAGGAATTAGGGTGGTACCGCGATAATAGCTCGTCCCTTTTTGGGGCGGGCTTTCTTTGTGCGAAACATTGAGCCATGCGAGGTGGATATGGAAAAGAATATTCACACTGAGCCATGCAATTGCAAATTAGTATGATGAAAAGAATGCAGGAGGAAAGAAGAATGAGAGAAAAGCTACAGGCAATCCGGGAGGAGGCCATTGCCAAGATTGAAGCAGCAAAGGACCTGGATACATTGAATGAAATCAAAGTCAATGTATTAGGCAAGAAAGGGGATCTGACCCAGGTATTAAAAAGTATGAAGGATGTGGCTCCGGAGGAGCGCCCGAAGGTAGGACAGATGGTAAATGATACCCGTTCTGCCATCGAGGAACGGTTAGAGAATGTAAAGAAGGAAATTGCAAGGAAGATCCGGGAAGAGAAGATGAAGAATGAAGTCATCGATGTTACTCTTCCGGGCACCATGCATATGAAGGGACACCGGCATCCGAATCAGATTGCCTTGGAAGAACTGGAACGGGTATTCATCGGTATGGGCTATGAGATTGTGGAAGGTCCGGAAGTGGAATACGATCATTATAACTTTGAGTTATTGAATATTCCTGCCAATCATCCGGCAAAAGACGAGCAGGATACCTTCTATATCACCAAAGATATTTTGCTGCGTACCCAGACATCTCCGGTACAGGCCAGAGTGATGGAGACCGGAAAAATGCCGATTCGTATGATTGCACCGGGACGGGTATTCCGTTCCGATGAAGTAGATGCTACCCATTCTCCTTCCTTCCATCAGGTAGAAGGCTTGGTAGTGGATAAGAATATTACTTTCGCGGATTTGAAGGGAACCTTAGAGCAGTTTGCAAGAGAGTTCTTTGGACCGGAAACAAAAATTAAGCTGCGGCCGCACCATTTCCCATTTACGGAGCCAAGTGCAGAGGTAGATGTAAGCTGCTTCAAATGCGGCGGTAAGGGCTGCCGGATGTGCAAGGGAAGCGGATGGATTGAAATCTTAGGCTGTGGAATGGTGCATCCAAATGTGTTAAGAGACTGTGGAATCGACCCGGAGGAATATTCCGGCTTTGCTTTCGGAATCGGTCTGGAGCGGGTTGCATTGCTGAAGTATGAGATTGACGATATGCGTTTGTTATATGAGAATGATATGCGTTTTCTGAAGCAGTTTTAGGTGTGACACAGGCGGAACGAACAGGAAAATAATAATTTGAATTTCAGGAGGTTAAATAGAATGAATACACCCATTTCATGGTTAAAAGCATATGTACCGGATTTGAATGTAGAGGTAGAGGAGTTTGTAGATGCCATTACTCTTTCCGGTTCCCATGTGGAAAGCTACGAGAAAAAGGATAAGAATTTAGAGAAAATAGTAGTTGGAAAAATTGAGAAGATTGAGCGGCATCCGGATGCAGATAAATTGATTATCTGCCAGGTGAATATCGGTGCAGATGCACCGCTTCAGATTGTGACCGGCGCACCGAACCTGAAGGAAGGAGACCTTGTACCTACGGTACTGGATGGAGGGAAGGTAGCCGGAGGACATGACGGAGGTCCCTTGCCGGAAAATGGAATTAAAATCAAAAAGGGAAAGCTGCGTGGGGTAGAATCCTTTGGTATGATGTGTGCCATTGAAGAATTAGGTTCCTCTAGGGATTTGTATCCGGAAGCACCGGAGGATGGTGTTTATGTATTTCCGGAGGATTCCGGAGTAAAGCCGGGGGAAGATGCCATTGAGGCATTGGGCTTACACGATGCAGTGGTGGAATATGAGATTACATCCAACCGGGTAGATTGTTTTAGTATGATTGGTATGGCAAGAGAAGCAGCTGCTACCTATGGTCTGGCTTTCCACCCGCCGGTAGTACCGGAGACCACCAAGGGAGGAGAGGTAGAACAGTATGCCTCTGTGGAAGTGGAGGCAACGGACCTTTGTCCAAGATACTGTGCAAGAGTAGTAAAGAACTTAAAAATCGGTCCTTCTCCCAAGTGGATGCGGGAGCGGCTGGCAGCACAGGGCATTCGTTCCATCAACAATCTGGTAGACATTACCAACTATGTCATGGAAGAATACGGTCAGCCTATGCATGCCTTTGATCTGGATACGGTTGCCGGTCATAAGATTGTGGTAAAGCGTGCCAAGGACGGAGACAAATTCGTAACTCTGGATGGACAGGAACGTACCTTGGATTCCGGAGTATTGATGATTTGTGACGGTGAGAAGGAAATTGGTATTGCCGGTATCATGGGTGGTGAGAACTCCATGGTTACAGACAGCATTTCCACCTTATTATTTGAAGCAGCCTGCTTCGATGGCACCAATATCCGTCTGGCTTCTAAACGGATTGGACTTCGGACGGATGCATCTTCCAAGTTTGAGAAGGGACTGGACCCGAATCTGGCGCTGGAAGCTATTAATCGTGCCTGTCAGTTGGTAGAGGAGCTTGGATGTGGTGAAGTCGTAGATGGTGTGATAGACATTTATCCGAATCCGGTAGAGCCTTGGGAATTGCCATTTGAACCAGAGAAGATGAACCGTCTGCTGGGAATGGAAGTGCCGGAAGAAATGATGTTAGACTTTTTCGAACGGCTGGGACTGACTTATAATAAAGAAACTAATCAATTGACCATTCCAACCTATCGGCAGGATTTGCACTGTATGGCGGATCTGGCAGAGGAAGTGGCACGTCTGTATGGCTATGATAAGCTGCCATCTACGCTTCCTTGCGGAGAGGCTACGGTTGGTAAGAAGTCTTTTGAAATGCTGGTAGAGGATGTGGTACGGGATGTTTGTGAAAACAACGGATTTTCCGGTGGTATGACGTATTCCTTTGAAAGTCCGAAGGTTTATGATAAGCTGTTGCTTCCGGCGGATTCTGCGCTTCGGAAAGCCATTGTGATTGCCAATCCATTAGGAGAGGATTTCTCCATTATGCGGACAATTTCCTTAAATGGAATGATTACTTCTCTGGCTACTAATTATAACCGTAGAAATAAAAATGCAAGATTATATGAAATTGGAAATATTTATCTGCCAAAGGAATTGCCATTAACGGAGCTTCCGGAGGAGCGAAAGATGCTGACTCTTGGTATGTACGGCGAAGGCGATTTCTTTACCATGAAGGGTGTGGTAGAGGAATTATTTCAGAAGTTGGGATTATTTCAGGCATTTACCTATGATCCGCAGGGCGGATATCCGTTCTTACATCCGGGACGCCAGGCTGCGATTCGAAAAGGTGAGCAGATTATTGGTTATATCGGGCAACTTCACCCGGAGGTAGTGGATAATTATGATATGAAGGGAGAAGCTTATGTAGCTGTCCTTGACCTGCCAAAGCTGGCAGCTCTTGCCACCTTTGATCGGAAGTATGAGGGCGTTGCCAAGTTCCCGGCAAGTACCAGAGATTTAAGTATGGTTATGGAGAAAAATATCTTTGTCGGACAGGTAGAAGCCGTAATTAAGAAGCATGGCGGTAAGCTGTTGGAAAGCTATCAGCTCTTTGATGTATATGAAGGCGAGCAGGTAGGCAAGGGCAAGAAGTCCGTAGCCTATAGCATGACCTTCCGGGCAAAGGACCGGAACTTAGAGGCAAATGAAGTTAATGCTATAACGGAAAAGATTATTGAAGGCTTAAAGAAATTAGGAATTGAGCTTCGCAGCTAAGATATTGGTGATAAGCAGATAATGAATAGAAACAGGTCATGAGGTTTTCTCCGGCCTGTAGAACAAGGTTAATAGTATGAAATTAAGTGATTTTAATTATGAGCTGCCGGAGGAACTGATTGCACAGGACCCTCTGGAGAAGCGGGATAATTCCAGACTGATGGTGCTCCATAGGGATACCGGAGAAATCGAGCATAAGCATTTCTATGACGTCATCGACTATTTCAATGCCGGAGATTGTCTGGTCATCAATAATACAAAGGTAATTCCTGCAAGACTGATGGGGGTGAAGGAAGGGACCGGAGCCTCCATAGAGGTCCTGCTGCTGAAACGGAAGGAAGAAAAGGTCTGGGAAACCTTGGTAAAGCCAGGCAAGAAAGCACGAGTGGGTGCCAGAATCTCTTTTGGAGATGGATTATTGATCGGAGAAGTTATCGATGTGGTAGAAGAGGGAAACCGCCTGATTCGCTTTGAATACCAAGGAATTTTCGAGGAGATTTTAGACCAGTTGGGACAAATGCCTCTGCCACCATATATTACGCATCAGCTTCAGGATAAGAATCGTTATCAGACCGTATATGCCAAGTATGACGGCTCTGCTGCTGCACCTACAGCAGGACTGCATTTTACAGAGGAGCTGCTGCAGCGGATTGAAGCAAAGGGAATCCGGATTGCCAGAGTGACCCTTCACGTAGGGCTTGGCACCTTTCGTCCCGTAAAGGAAGAGAATGTATTAGACCATCATATGCATTCGGAATTCTATATGGTAGATGAAGAGGCAGCTCAAATCATTAATGAAACAAAGGCGGCAGGAGGACGGGTGATTTCCGTAGGGACTACCAGCACCAGAACTATTGAGTCTGTAGCGGAGAAAAATGGTCATGTGCCCGCATCCAGCGGATGGACGGATATTTTTATCTATCCGGGTTATGAGTTTAAGACCGTTGACTGCCTAATTACCAATTTTCATCTGCCGGAGTCTACTTTGATTATGCTGGTGTCAGCTCTGGCTGACCGTGAGACAATCTTACATGCCTATGAAACAGCAGTACAGGAGCAATATCGGTTCTTCAGCTTTGGGGATGCCATGCTGATTGTGTGATGTGTGTGCTTTTGAGCAGGCAATAGTGATTTCAGGGGCAATGCCGGAAAGAATGGAACTTTTGAAATTCCAATAAAGAGGTCGAAAAAATACGAAGGCTAACCGTGGGTTTCCAAGCTCTTTCAAGGTACAATAAGAGTACAGACAAAAGCACTGTACAAAATTGTGAAGGAGCTGAAAAAAGATGATTCGTTATGCCATGACCGTTTCGAACAGTACGAAGGAAGAAGAGAATCAATTGACCAGTTATGGAATTCGGGCGCTGAATGAGGCAGGACAGGAAGTGTTATCTATCCCTAATATCAGCACCAGACAGGAGGATGTTGCATATCTGGTAGAGCATTTTAATCAGGTTCGGATTCAGCGGAACGAATTTAGTTGATCATGCTGCATGTTCAGGAATCAGAAGACAGAAAGCTATTTCCATATTGAAATATATTACAGAGGACAAGGCACAGGTGAGGTACAAAATGTTTGGAAGAAAAAAAGAGAAAACACCATTGGAATACGATAAAAGCAGGAAAAAACCGGTGATTCATGCCAGCATTTGTACCGGAGAGCAGGTAGCAGGATTTAAGGATTTAGAAACCGGGAAATTCGAAGATATCATGCTCATTAAAAGTGAGAAAGACAGAAAAGAATTTCAACGCCTGTATGGAATTGAAGAATCAGAACTTACCAAAGAGTGGTAAATCTGCTATTTAGATAACTGAGATAAATCCTGATAGAAGTCCGGATAGGAAATCGTAACACATTCTCCGCCGGTAATTTCGGTTTCTCCCTCTGCATTGATGCCGGCGATGGCAAAGCTCATGGCAATGCGGTGATCCAGCTTACTATCAATAACTGCACCATGAAGAGGTGTGCCTCCACGGATAATCATTCCATCATCAGTAGCTTCAATATCTGCACCCATAGCAGCCAGATTCTTCACCATCACATCAATCCGGTTGGATTCTTTCACTTTTAATTCCTGTGCATCTTTAATAATCGTAGTGCCTTCTGCAAAGCAGGCAAGAATAGCGATAATCGGTATTTCATCAATTAATCTTGGAATGACACCCCCCTCAATTACAGTTCCGGTCAATTGACTGGTACGAACGGTAATATCCGCAATCGGTTCCCCTACCGTCTGTGGAATAACTTCAATCTGAATATCGGCGCCCATTGCCTTACAGACCTCTAAGATACCGTCTCTGGTAGGATTGATTCCCACATTGCGAATGGTAATGCAGGAATGTGGTGTAATTAATCCTGCAGCAATAAAATAAGCAGCAGAAGAGATGTCCCCGGGAACAGAAATGTTCTGGGCTTCCAGTCTGGCAGCCGGAAGGACCGTAGCAGTGCTGCCGCTGCAATGAATGTCTCCGCCAAAGGCTTCTAACATTAATTCTGTATGATTTCTGGATAAATAAGGCTCTGTAACACTGGTTTCTCCCTCTGCATATAATCCGGCCAGCAGGACGGCAGATTTCACCTGTGCAGAAGCCACCGGTGATACATAATGAATGCCGGTTAATGGACGGCCCTGAATGCGAAGCGGAGCACACCCATTCCCCTGGATACTGGTAATATCTGCTCCCATCTGGGTTAAAGGAGTGATGATTCGTCCCATGGGGCGCTTCTGAATGGAGGCATCTCCGGTTACCGTGCAGGCAAAGGGCTGTGCAGCTAAGATGCCTGACATAAGACGGGTGGTAGTGCCGCTGTTTCCTACGTCCAGGATGGCAGCCGGAGTCTGTAATCCATGGAGTCCCTTACCATGGATTCGGACCACATTCTGCCGGTTTTCAATCTCAATTCCCATACTGCGAAAGCAGGCAATGGAAGAAAGACAGTCCGCTCCCTGCAGAAAGCCATGGACCTCTGTGGTGCCGTCCGCCAGAGCCCCCAGCATAATAGTTCTGTGTGAAATCGATTTATCTCCCGGAACAGTAAGTTCACCATTTAGAGAGTTCTTTTTTGTAAATAACATAATATGCTCCTTATTTTAAACGATCCTATATAGATAAGTTTATATTCTGATTGACAAGTAACAGGCTCATCGCTCATATACCATGTAGCCCTGTTCTCGCAATAATTTAGCAGAGACATCTGCGTCCTTCTTTTCATAAAAAGATATCCGCAGAACCCCTTCTTCGTCTTCCCGATTGTGGGAAATGCCAAGATTCTTCAGATTGATATTTTCAACACCAATGCAATTGATGACACCGGCAATGGCGCCGGGTTCATCCGGAATATCTACAAATATTTCATAGTTCATCCGAATAACACCGGTTGCATTATTTGGGATGGAGTCCCGGTATTCCTGTGCATTCTGAAAGAAATCATGAATATAGCGGGTATCCTTTTTATGAATGGCCTGTACCATTTGCTGCAGGTCTTCGATATATTCCTCCAGACCGGCAATGATATTGTTGGGATTACTAAGGAGGATATGCTCCCAGATAACAGGATTGGAAGAGGCAATCCGGGTGATATCCTTAAAGCCTCCTGCGGCCAGCTGACGGTTCATTCCCTTGGAATCATCCTTTTCCCGTACCAGATTCACCAGCTCAGAAGCGATGATATGGGGGATATGGCTGATATATGCCGTGGTCTGGTCATGACGGGCAGGAGAGTATATGATGGTAATAGCCCCCAGATCCTCAATAAAGGTACTGAATTCTTCGATTCGTGCCTGCTCCACAGAAGAGGAGGGGGTAATAAAGTAATAAGCATTTTCAATCAAATGATCGCTGGCAGCTTCATAGCCGGACCGCTCTGAGCCAACCATGGGATGTCCGCCAATAAAGAAATCACTTAGTCCCTGGTCCAACACAGCCTGATAGATATCCGTCTTCACACTGCCTACATCAGTCAGGATACAATCCGGCTTCATGATGGACTTCAATAAAGATAAGTATTCAATATTATAATGAACCGGAGCACACAGGAAAATATAATCACATTGAGAGAATGTAGAATCAATCTGTTCTGCCGGAGTGGTGACTGTGCCATCCAAAACGGCAGCCTGCAGTGCATTCGGGTCAATGTCAAAGGCAACGATTGTATAATCCGGGAAAATTCTCCGTATGGACTTGGCAATAGAGCCTCCAATCAACCCTAACCCAATGAATCCGATTGTAAAATGACTGGATAAATTCATAACAATACCTTTCTTTTTCGATGCTTTCCATATTGTATCCCGAAACGATTATCGTGTCAATGCGTCAACGCGATAAAGCATTTAGTTCCTGCTCCGTCAGTCTCCGACTGCCACCAGGTGGCAGAGCTTCATCCAGTTCCAGAGTTCCCATACGGATTCGTTTTAAATACAGAACCTCACAGCCTATAGCATGAAACATACGTTTTACCTGATGGAATTTACCCTCCTGGATGGTGATATGAGCCGTGACAGGAGAGAGGATATCCAAACGGGCAGGCAGAGTTGGCCTTTTTTCTCCAATATCGATCCCCTCCTGAAACTGCTGGGAGGCAGCAGGCGGAATCGCAGTATCCACTTCTACATAATAAGTCTTATCTACATGCTTTTTTGGCGACAGGAGCTGATGGGCCAGAACGCCGTCATTGGTAATTAACAGCAGGCCTTCCGTATCCTTATCCAGCCTGCCTACCGGAAATAAGTCATGATGTGAGGAATCCGGTATCAGGGAAAGGACAGTTTCACAGGTATTGTCTTCGGTTGCACTGACATAGCCGGCAGGCTTATTCAGCATATAATACACAAATTCCTCTCGAAGCACCGGCTGTCCCTGATATTGGACGATATCTGTTTCCGGACGGATTTTTATATCTCCGGATTTGACAATGGTGTCATTGACGGAAATCATTCCTTTTTTTAGATATTGTTTTACCTGACTGCGGCTGCCGATTCCGGCATCTGCCAGATATTTATCCAAACGAAGCTGGGACATGCTGCAGGCTCCTTTCTTACATTTTTAACAAATATTTCTTAAAAGATTATGACATAGGACAACTTGACATGCAATATGGAATCTGCTATATTATGTCTGTAATAAAAACGTAACAATTCATAACAGATTATTAAAAAACTGTTCTAAGATTAGCAATTTTGCGGAATGCGGCCGCTTGGATTTTGGCAGCAGGAATGAATAGGACAGAAAATCGAAATGGAGAAGTTATTATGAGACGTACAACATATGGAAGAAACAATTTCACGGGTAAAGTAGCATTAGGTATTGCAACCTTAAGCGTACTGGCAGCAGCAATTGGAATTAAAGTGCATATGAATCAGGAGACAGAAGAAACTGCGGATCATGCAGCTCCTGCTATTATGTCATCCATAGAGGGCAGTGATATTTATGAGGAACTGATACAAAGTTCCACGGAATCGGTAGATGTGCCTTTGGTAGCAACACCGGAATCCTCTCCATATGATGGAAGATTTATTGCAAATATTACGGACACTTTGAATGTGCGTGCAGCAGCCAGTGTAGAATCGGAGCTGGTGGGAAAGATGTATCCAGGCTGTGTGGGTGATATTATAGGAGTAGAAGGAGAATGGACCCAGATTACTTCCGGTAATGTCAACGGTTATGTAAAGACAGAATTCATTCTGACAGGAAAGGCTGCAGAGTCTTTGGCAGAGGAATATGGAAAAAATATCGGAACCGTAACCGGTGACATCCTGCGGGTGCGCCAGGAAACCAGTACGGAATCAGAGGTTATAGGACTGCTGAACAGAGATGATCAGGTTTGTGTAACGGAAACTCTGGAGGGCTGGTACAAGGTATTGGTGGATGACAGTCAGGAAGGTTATGTGGCTGCAGAATTTTTATCTGTAGAATACAAGCTGGATACAGCCGTTACCATAGAAGAAGAGCAGGAGCGGATTGCCGCTGCTTTAGCAGCGCAGCAGGAAAAGGAAGCAGCACAGCAGGCAGCAGCGCTGGCACAGGCGGTAAATAATTCAGTTGCAGTTGATACCGTACAGCAGGCACCAACGCAGGCATCCTATGATGATGCTTACTTGCTGGCATGTCTGGTCAGCATGGAAGCCGGTTCAGAACCCTACGAGGGACAGCTTGCAGTTGCCAATGTAGTATTGAACCGTTTAAGAAGCGGATATTATGGAAGTACAATCAGTGATGTGATTTATGCAAAAGGACAGTTTCCATCCGTCAATGGAAGTGTTATGGTTGGATACTTGAATAATGGTCCACTGCCACAGGCGCAGCAGGCAGCCAATGAAGCTTTGGCAGGTGTCAACAATATTGGCGGCTATACCGGATTTATCAATGTGAAGTATGCGAATTATTCAGCTTATGGA
>JAIECC010000429.1 GCA_029068665.1 Lachnospiraceae bacterium | reverse complement strand
GATTGATAATAATTCCATTCCTTATAACTTTGTGAAGGTTAATGTTGCGTCTTATTTTGATGATTGTATTGAGGATATTTCTGTAGATATGGAAGCGGCAGATGTGAACCTGCAATATGAAAATATCTGTGCGGGAGATACCCGTGTGATTGCAGATCCGGAGCAGATTCGGAGGGTGATTGGTAATATAGTAACGAATGCAGTGAAGTATAATAAAAACGAAGAACGATTGATTCAGATTAAAGTAAAGCCTTATGATGAAGATTATATTTGTATCGGAATACAGGATAATGGAAACGGTATTGCGCCAAAGGATCTGCCTCTGATATTCAAACGGATGTATCGGACCGATGCTTCCCGGAATTCCTCTACCGGAGGAAGCGGACTGGGGCTGGCTATTGCAAGGAAGATTGTTGATGAGCACGGCGGCAGGATTTGGGCAGAAAGTGAAGAAGGAAAGGGCACATTGATTACATTTACTTTGAAAATCTACAAAGAAGACGATAAATGAATCGAAATGGAACAGGAGGAACCCTTATGAACGAAGTTCATAACTATAAATGGGTTCCGACGATATGCCGCTGAGTGAAACGAGGGGGCAATACATATTATACGAGGAGGATATAAAGTGAGTAAGGTATTAATTATTGAAGATGAGCAGGATATTGCAGAGTTAGAGAAAGACTATCTGGAGCTATATGATTTTGAAGTTAATATTGAACATGATGGTCAGAAGGGTCTGGACCGGGCTTTGCTGGAAAACTATGATATTGTTATTGTAGATTTAATGCTGCCTACGATAGATGGATTTGAGGTGTGTAAGCGGATTCGGGAAGTGAAGGATATTCCGATTCTGGTGGTATCTGCAAAAAAGGAAGATATCGACAAGATTCGGGGGCTGGAGTTGGGAGCCGATGACTATATTACCAAACCATTCAGTCCAAGTGAACTGGTAGCAAGAGTCAAAGCCCATTTATCCCGTTATGACCGACTGGTGAAAAGTGGTGCAGGACAGGAAAATGAGTTTATTGAGATTCGGGGAATCAAGATTGATAAGACTGCCCGCCGAGTGTTTATCAATGGAGAAGAGAAGATATTAACCACCAAGGAGTTTGATTTGCTGGCATTTCTTGCCGCTAATCCCAATCACGTTTACACCAAAGAAGAGTTATTCAAGGAAATCTGGAACATGGATTCCATTGGGGATATTGCAACGGTAACCGTTCATATTAAGAAGATTCGGGAAAAGATTGAGCTGAATACGGCAAAGCCCCAGTATATTGAAACCATATGGGGCGTTGGATATCGATTTAAGGTTTGAATTGACCTGAGGAGGGGCCCGTCGCAGACGGGAGGAGTCCTGAGGTCGGATTGCGCTAAAGTACAGATTTAGTCAGAAATCATGGCATAATGAGGAGGGAATATGAATTATAAATTAACATTAGCTTATGACGGCAGTCGATACGATGGCTGGCAGAAGCAAGGAAATACAACAAAGACCATTCAGGGAAAATTAGAAGCATTACTTACCCGGTTGGAAGGACAAGAGATAGAAGTCCATGGAGCAGGCAGAACTGATGCAGGGGTTCATGCCAAAGGACAGGTATGCAGCTGTAAATTAAGCAGGAACTGGCAGGAGGAAGAACTTCGGGACACGTTAAACGGCTATCTGCCTGCGGATATTGCAGTATTGAAGGTGGAGAAGGTACCGGAGCAGTTTCACGCAAGGCTCTGGGCGAAGGGGAAGACCTATTGCTACCGGATTCATACGGGAAAAATCCCGAATGTATTTGAGCGGAATTATGTGTATCAACAGGAGCGGACAATATCAGTGGAAGCGATGCGGCAGGCAGCTTCTTATTTGATGGGAACCCATGATTTTAAAAGCTTTTGCTCCAATCGGCACATGAAAAAATCAACTGTTCGTACACTGGATACCATCCGAATTGAAGTGTTTGAGGATGAAGTGCAGATGATTTATCATGGAAATGGCTTCCTGTATAATATGGTACGGATTCTGACCGGGACGTTACTTGAGGTAGGAGAAGGAAAACGGACACCGGAAAGCATGAAAATGGTTTTGGAAGAAAAGAACCGGCAGGCTGCAGGCTTTACAGCACCGCCTCAGGGGTTGATTCTTTATTCAGTGGATTATGAGATGCCATCTGAAAATATATTAGAAAACGTGAAAAGGGAGAAATAGATGAAAAAGATACCGATTTTATATGAAGATGATACCCTGCTGGTATGTGTAAAGCCTCAGGGAATTCCGGCTCAGGCCGATAAAAGCAACGATGAGGATGTATTGAATTATTTCAAAAGCTACATTTATGACAAGGAAGAATTAGACGAGGAACCTTATCTGGCAGTGGTACACCGGTTAGACCGCCCGGTAGGGGGGATTATGGTGCTGGCAAAAAATCAGCAGGCAGCAGCGGACTTAAGCGACCAGATCCAGGACGGAAATATGGTGAAATACTACCAGGCAGTTCTCACCGGAGAGCTGGATTCGGAATGCGGCACATTAGAGGATTATCTGCTGAAGGATGGAAAGACCAATACTACGAAGGTAGTGCCAAAGGGAACGAAGGGAGCAAAGAAAGCAATTCTGGATTATGAAGTTCTGGATGTTTTTGAAACCGATGAAGGGATTCTGTCCTATGTACTGATACAATTGGTAACCGGACGGCATCATCAGATTCGGGTGCAGATGGCAAATCAGGGTGCCGGAATCTGGGGAGATACCAAGTACAATCCAAGGTTCCAGAAGGTGAAGCGGCGATATCAGCAGATTGGTCTGTATGCCACCCGGTTAGAGTTTGATCATCCGGCTACCGGAGAGCATCTGGTGTTTAAAAACGAGCCTGAGGGAGAAGCTTTTGAAATAATTGAAATGGAAGATTTTTAATAAATAAAAGCAGAAGAAAACTGCTCATACTAATCTTAATGAAATATATTGCGATTTGATGAAACTATGAATCGCTCTCAGATAGAAAATAGTGTTTATAATGAGGTTGGTATGGGCGATTTTTTAAAAAGGCTTTGGGAAAAAGAAGAGTATAGAAAAGGAATTCTGGTAGTGGGAATTGTAATCGGAATCGTACTTGTATTCCGTTATTTTCTAACCTTGGTGATTCCTTTTTTAATTGCTTTTTTAGTTGCCGGTATCCTTCGACCGGTAGTGGATTGGCTTGTGAAGCATTGGCACTGGTCAGATAAGCTCGCATCCATAGTCGTCATGCTGATAGCCGGTATATTGTTTTTAACGGTTGGTAAGGTAGTGATTACCGCCCTGTATCGCCAGATTGAGAATTTTGTCATTTATCTGCCATTTTATCAGGAACAATTTATGGCAGGTCTGGGGAATTGCTGTAGTTTTATTGATTCCGGGTTTCATCTGGAGACAGGAGCCAGTATGGCCTATGCAACAGAAGTATTGCTGGGAGTGTTTTCAGACTTTCAATCCATGGTTCTTCCTAAATTGACTACCAGCACGGTTACTGCCTTAAAGCAGGCATTTGCGTCCATACTCTTTCTGTTTATTATGCTGTATGCGGCTTTGTGTATGCTGAAGAATTATCATCAGTTATTTCGGACCGGAAAGTTGTCAGGCTATATTCAGGAAATATGGAAGCATGTAATACATCTGCTGGGGGTCTATGTACGGGCGGAAGGTACCATTGCTCTGGTTCAGACGGTGATCTGTGGCATTGGACTCTGGATATTGAAAAATCCCTATCCCTTGTTGCTGGCTTTTTTTATCGGAATAGTAGATGCTTTTCCTGTATTTGGCAGCGGCACCATTCTGATTCCCTGGGCAGTATACCGGATTCTGATGGGGGATATCAGAGTGGCAGCCGGATTGGTTATCATGTATTTACTCTGCACACTGAACCGCCAATTACTGGAACCCAGGCTGTTGGGACAGAAGCTGGGTATGAGTACATTACTGACCCTGTTTCTTATGTATATCGGATACCGTATCTTTGGTATCTTTGGGTTTATTCTGGGACCGGTAGGATATATGATTGGAAGGGAGATTCTGAATATGGCAACTGCTGCGGGTCATTCTGAGAAACCATAAATTTTTACCGACATGATTCGATTTTTCTATTATCTGTGCTATAATGATTTAGCAGACTATGTTATAAGGAGAAAAAATCGTGGCATATGATTTGAAAGAAGACTGGGAACAGACGAAACAAACAATAGCACGGCTGGGCAGGGAGCGGAAGGTCAATGATTCCTGTCAGGCATGGAATTTGGAAATGACGGATTTGGTAAACACATATAAACAGGAGGTAGTGGCATGGTATAATAATCCGTATATTGCGGAGAATGGATTCCAAACAACTACGCAGAATCTTTGGTATAGCCATTATTTGAATAAGAAGAGGCTTCATTCGTTAGGCCTGATGGCACGCTACGATTACATAAAGCCAACGGATTATGAAAGAGGGGAGAATCAGCGGTTTCCTCACTGGCGCTATAGTCATGATGGAAAGAATCTGATTTGCAGGATTAGTGATGCCATGCGGTATAGGAAATCTCTTTTTGCCGGAAATCGTCTTGTCTGGTCTGAGGAAGGGGGCGGCCGGCCGGGAGAATACTATATTATACAGGCAAAGAGCATGAGCGGGAGCTGTATCTGTCCCAATTGTGGACGGGAAGATACATTGGAACATCTTGTGGATGGCTGTGATTATTGTGGAACGAAGTTTCAGATAGGGGACTTTAAGCAGAAGGTTTCTTCCGTCTACAATCCGGGAAGCAGGACACAGAAAAGAAGCGGCTTTACATTTCTTAAAAACTTTTGGCCGATGTACATTATTTTGTTGTTAATGTTCATTGGGGGACAAATCGTGCTGGGAATGCTGATGTCAGGAGCTTCATTGTTCATGGAAAATCCGGAAGCTTTCAAAATCACAGAGATTTTGGAACAAACAGGGATTGTAGAGACTTTGGAAAATATGAATCTCTTGGAATATTTGGTAATCCTTCTGGTGCCTGCGGGAATATTGATAGGGGGATTGTTGATTATTATTTTTCTGGTTGTTCTGTTTGGCAAAACCACAAAAGAAAGTGTGAAGGAAGGACCGGCAAAAACGAAGAATACTTTGATACAGCTGCGGCAAGTGG
>JAIECC010000428.1 GCA_029068665.1 Lachnospiraceae bacterium | reverse complement strand
AGGTATGGCAAGGGAAATACCGGTTTATTTGTTTACCGGATTTTTGGAAAGTGGAAAGACCACATTTATAGAAAATACATTAATTGGACAGGATTTTAATGAAGGAGACCGGGCATTGCTTTTGGTCTGCGAAGAAGGCATAGAGGAGTATGATGTGCCTACTCTGGCGGCCCATAATATTATGGTAGAGACCATAGAAGAGCCGGAGGAATTGACCACCGAGCATTTATTGAAGCTGCAGACCCAATACAAGCCCAAGCTGGTATTGATTGAATACAACGGAACCTGGAAGCTACAGCAGTTGTTTGACTTAAGTGTTCCAAGGGGCTGGACGGTAGTACAGATTGTAGCCAATGTAGATGCAAGTACCTTTGAAAGCTATCTGAACAATATGCGTGCCATGATGATGGAACAGGTGTCTATGGCGAATCTGGTGATTTTCAATCGGTGTACCGAGGAAACCAAGCGGGGCGAGTACCGGAGAATCATTAAGGCAAACAACCGGATGGCAACCATTGTATTTGAGAAGGAAGATGGAAGTACGGAATTTGAGAATCCCGATGATGATCTGCCATTTGATTTAAATGCGGATACCATTGAAGTTGCAGATGATGACTTTGGTATCTTTTATATTGATGCTTCGGATAATCCGGATAAATATGTTGGGAAGACCGTGCGTTTTAAAGGAATGGTATATAAGCCGAGAAATTATGAGAAAACAGCCTTCGTGCCGGGGAGACATGCCATGACCTGCTGTGTGGAGGATATTGCCTTTGTGGGCTTTAAGTGTGTCAGTGATATGGCGGCAATGCTAAAGGACCGTCAGTGGGTAGAAATCACCGGTACAGTTCAGAAGGAATATTATCGGGAATTCAAGGGCGATGGTCCGGTGATTTATGCAGAAAGGGTAATACCGACAGAACGGCCAAAGGAAGAGGTTGTATTGTTTAATTGATGGTGTGGATGGAACGGGGATATTGCAGAATGCCTGCAAGTCCCCATTTTGTTCCTGCCGGCAATGTGTCAAAGTCAGACTTATTTGATTTTGACAAAGCGGGTATAGAAGACAAAGGATGGAAACAGATGCAGTATGAGCAAATTGTAACCGGTATCTTTCGGGAACGTCCCAATCGGTTCATCGCCTATGTGGAGGTAGACGGTACCTTGGAAACCGTTCATGTAAAGAATACCGGACGGTGCAGAGAACTTTTGATACCGGGGGCAACGGTATATTTATCGGTATCAGATAATCCCGCCCGGAAAACGAAATATGATTTGGTAGCTGTGGAGAAAATGCGGGAAGGATTATCGACCTTACTGGTGAATATGGATTCTCAGGCTCCCAATCAGGCGGCGGAGGAATGGCTGGGAAGCAGCAGCCTGTTTTCCAAAGAAGCAGTTATCCGAAGAGAGGTGGTTTATGGTGCTTCCAGATTTGACTTTTATATCGAAGATGGGGAGCGGAAGATTTTTCTGGAAGTAAAGGGAGTTACCTTAGAACAGGATGGACATGTAAGTTTTCCCGATGCACCAACGGAACGGGGCGTGAAGCACATTCAGGAATTAGTCCATTGTATGAAAGAGGGCTATGAAGCTTATTTATTGTTCATAGTACAAATGAAGGGAATTACGGATTTTTCACCCAATGATGACAATCATCCACAGTTCGGCGAAGCACTGCGGAAGGCAGCGGCTGCCGGGGTGCAGATTCTGGCCAGAGATTGTATTGTTACCGCTCAAGCCATGGTGATTGACCAGCCGGTTCCGGTTTTGCTGAATGGAAGATCAGCATAGAAGTAAGAAGCTTTGGAATGAAAGGAGAGTATAATATGGCAGAATCTGAAACACAAAGAACCCATTCCACCAAAGCTCCCCAGCTGATACGGAAGGATGGCATGTATTATATTGATTATGAAGACCGTCTGACCGGTATTGAAGACTGGGAGGCAGAAGAGGTGCGTCAGCATCCGGAGCTGGTATATGATATTATTGTATCGCATTGGCGGAAGTATTATTTTAATGTGGCAGAAGACAGCATGACAAGATAAATATATGTGATTGTATAAGAAAAAAGCAGACCGTAAAAGCTAATATAAAGGAATACAAATGAGTGAACATATTAACAATTTGACAACATTATGCTATATCGAACAGGAAGACCAATATCTGATGCTGCACCGGATCAAAAAGAAGCAGGATGTGAATCAGGATAAATGGATTGGCATCGGCGGACACTTTGAAGCCGGAGAGAGTCCGGAGGAATGTCTGCTTCGGGAGGTACGGGAGGAAACAGGATTGCAATTGACAAGCTGGCAGTTTCGGGGGATTGTGACTTTTACCTTTCAAAAAGAGAGTCGTGAGACAGTTCCCGGCAATGGCAAAGTCGTACAGGATGGTATTGTACAGTCAGATATGGAATATATGTGTCTGTATACGGCAGATGGCTTTGAAGGAACCCTGACGGATTGCGAGGAAGGAAAACTGGAATGGATAAAGAAATCGGAGGTTCAAAGCCTGCCCATCTGGGAAGGAGACCGGATTTTCTTTCATCTGCTGGAAACCGGCCATCCATTTTTCTCTTTGAAGCTGGATTATGTGGGAGAACGTTTGGAGCGCGCAGTTCTGGACGGGAAGGAGATGGAGCTGTTTGATATTCGTAAGGAAGATGGAAGCCTTACCGGTCTGACAAGGGAACGGACTCTGGCCCATGAGGATGGAACCATCCATGGCACCTCTCATGTGTGGATTGTACGCCGGAGCACCGATAAGCTGCATTATGATATATTGTTGCAAAAGCGAAGCCGGAATAAAGATTCCTTTCCGGGCTGCTATGATATTTCTTCTGCCGGACACCTTCCGGCGGGCAGTGATTTTCTGGAATCTGCATTGCGGGAACTGGAAGAAGAACTGGGAATTCCAGCATCGGAGCAGGAGCTGCAATATATAGGAATGCATCAGGCACTGCTGCAGACTACGTTCCATGGAAGACCCTGGAATAATTATGAAATCAGTGCAGTATATCTTTATGAGGAGCCGGTGGATATCCGGAATCTGAATCTGCAGCAAGAAGAGATTGAAACAGTCAAGTGGATGGATCTGGATGCCTGCATGACAGAGATCAGAGAAGGAAAAAAGGAATATTGTATCTATCTGGATGAGCTTGAGATGGTACAGGGATATTTAAGGAGGAAAAGCCATGGGTGATAATAAGCATTCTCTTGGAAATGAGACGGAACTGGATACGGAAGTAGTGTTCAATGAAGCTTACGATGGGGAAGAGGTAGAAGCGTTAGACCTTACGGAAGCAAGTGACCGGGAA
>JAIECC010000427.1 GCA_029068665.1 Lachnospiraceae bacterium | reverse complement strand
GATCGTGAGTACCAGGTTCCTACAGCAGGAACGAAGCTGGCATTCCTGATAGAAAAGAACATGCCGGCGGATAAGCTGTTGACAATACTGGAGGCTGCCAAGGAAGAGCGGGCAAGTGGAAAACAGGTAAATATTGTAATGATGAAGAAAAATAAAAAGTTCCAGAAAGAGCAGATGAAGGCAGAAGGCTATGAAGAGTTCCGGGAATTTTTTGTAGACCGGATGTAAGAAACCGGATAGTTCGGCAGAAGAATAGAAGGAGGACAAGGAAATGGCAGAGTCAATGCAGGGCTTGAAGCGAAGTCATAGATGTGCGGAATTAAGCAAAAAGAATTTGGGTGAAACAGTTACGGTTATGGGTTGGGTGCAGAAGACCCGGAATACCGGTGGATTGATTTTTGCTGATCTCCGTGACCGGAGCGGCTTGCTGCAGATTACCTTTAACAGTGATAAATTATCAGAGGAAACCTTTAATAAGGCATATAAGCTTCGGAGTGAGTTCGTAATTGCCGTTACCGGTACTGTGGTAGAACGGGAAGGTGGAGTAAATAAGAACCTGATTACCGGAGAGATTGAGATTGTGGCAGAAAGTCTTCGCGTATTATCAGAAGCAGATACCCCTCCATTTCCGATTGAGGAGAATAGCAAAACCAAGGAAGAGCTTCGGCTGAAGTATCGTTATCTGGACTTGCGCCGTCCGGACTTACAGGCAAATATTATGCTTCGGAGCAAGGTGTGCATGCTGGTTCGGACTTTTTTAGCAGATGAAGGCTTTCTGGAAATTGAAACGCCGATGCTGACCAAGTCAACACCGGAAGGAGCCAGAGATTATCTGGTGCCAAGCCGGGTTCATCCGGGCAGCTTTTATGCCCTGCCCCAGTCCCCGCAGCTGTTCAAGCAGTTGTTGATGTGTTCCGGTTATGACCGTTATTTTCAGATTGCACGATGTTTCCGGGATGAGGATCTGCGTGCGGACCGCCAGCCGGAATTTACTCAGATTGATATGGAATTATCCTTTGTGGATGTAGATGATGTAATAGATGTAAATGAGCGTCTTCTTGCAAAGGTATTCAAGGAGGCCATCGGTGTGGAAGTGGCATTGCCGATACAGCGGATGACCTGGCAGGAGGCTATGGACCGGTTTGGTTCAGACAAGCCGGATCTGCGGTTTGGTATGGAGCTTCATAATGTTACGGAGGTAGTCAAGGATTGCGAATTCGTAGTATTCAAGAGCGCTGTAGAGGCAGGAGGCAGTGTTCGGGGAATCAATGCAGAAGGACAGGGCAGTATGCCGCGGAAGAAGATTGATGCATTGGTTGAATTTGCCAAGGGATATGGTGCCAAGGGACTGGCTTACATTGCCATTAATGAAGACGGTACCTATAAGTCTTCCTTTGCAAAATTCATGAAGCCGGAAGAGATGGATGCTTTAGTTGGTGCCATGGATGGTAAGCCGGGGGATTTATTGCTCTTTGCGGCAGATAAGAATAAGCTGGTATATGACGTGTTGGGAGCACTGCGTCTGGAGCTTGCTTCTCAGATGGGTATTTTGGATAAAAATGAATATCGGTTTGTCTGGATTACCGAATTCCCGCTTTTGGAGTGGAATGAGGATCAGGGCAGATATACGGCTATGCATCATCCGTTTACTATGCCTATGGAGGAGGATTTGCAATATCTGGAATCCGATCCGGGACGGGTACGGGCAAAGGCGTATGATATCGTATTGAACGGTACGGAGCTGGGAGGCGGTTCTGTCCGGATTCATCAGGATGATATTCAGGAGCGGATGTTTGAAGCATTGGGATTTGCAAAGGAAACCGCTTATGAACAGTTTGGATTCCTGTTAAATGCATTTAAATACGGTGTACCGCCTCATGCCGGCTTGGCATACGGACTGGACCGGTTGATCATGCTTATGGCAAAAGAGGATTCCATCCGGGATGTAATCGCATTCCCGAAGGTAAAGGATGCTTCCTGTCTGATGTCCGAGGCACCAAATGTAGTAGATGCAAAACAATTGGAAGAATTGGAAATAGCCGTTCTGGCGAAAACGGAAGAGTAATAAAAGATGATTATAGGCCGGCGGCCTGTCCGAGGCACCGGCTTGAAACAGAGGGAGAACAAGGGGAGTTAAAAATGAGGTGGAATATGAAACGATGGTGTTATGGCATTAGTTTGCTGTTGTGTCTTTTACTGACCGGATGTGGGAGGGAAGGGATAGATACTACAGATACGGAGGTGGCAGCGGACACCACTGCCGAGGTGGTAGTTCCGGTTGGAAATGCTGATTACCGGAGGATACCGGAGACCCTTCCGAAGGCAGGTGTACCGGTAGAAAATCCCGGGACCAGAGAGCATTTTTCCTTTGTGGTGAATGACAGAAGGTATGTGTTCACGGAAACAGATACCCTCTGGCTCTACAGCCAGTCAATCATAGCAAAGTACAGCACCCAATTTATGCTGAATGTTAAGGGGAATAAGGTTGCAATTGAAGAAGTGGAGGGGGAGCAGCTCAATACATGGAAGCCATCGGATTATACGGTAGTATATTCTGATGATGTGGTGAATCTTTATCGAAAAGAGGATTCCGGGACAGTTACGGAAGATGAGGAACTATATCTGACGCTATATGATATGACCTATCAGGTATCTTATTGGCAGGAGCTGGTGAATAAACGGATTATTTCCCTGAATAACCTGTATACTGCATTGGCACAAATGGGTACCGCCATTGTACCGGCTGAAGAAAATGAAACTTTGTCGGATGTGATTACTGCAATGAGTGTGAATCCGGTCTTTGAAGATTATAAAATGGCGTACCGGGAGGGAATTTCCTATTCCGGCTTCCTTATCTGTTCTCCTGCCAGTGGAACTGCCAGCCATGATAATATCAGTATTATGATGTCAGTAAAAATCCCGGAATGGAATACCTATGCAGCCGTTCATATAGAACCTGTACCGGATTATCAGGATCGTCTGGAGGATACCGGGGAAGTTTTTGACGGCAATCCCATTCTGGTGGACTATGTAGGTGAATTAAAATATTTTATACTTGGCAGTGACGGAACTTGTATTTACCTGGATGGAATGCTAGGGGATGCAGGCACCGTTAAGAATTATACAGCCAGCGAAGCGGCATATATCTTTGATGTGGTATTAACAAAATAGTAGAATAAAGGGAAAGCACCAAATGATGAACTTATTATCATTTGGTGCTTGTTTTATAGGTTTCGTCCTTGATATTGGATAGTTACAAAATAGACTGTTTTTTCTCCAGTTCTGCAAAAACTTCAGTTGCATCTACTGCTTCAGCGCCGCTTAATAGTTCCTTCTCAGATTCATAAATGGCTTGGTCGATACGATTGATTCTTGCAAATTTATCATATAATTCGCTGCTCATTACAACTAAGTCGCTATATCCGTTTTTGGTAATAAAAATAGGCTCCTGTTCCTTGTGTGCGATGTTGGAAATCTCAGTTGTATTGCGTAAATCTTTAATTGGCATTATAAGAGGCATATATTTCACTCCTTTCATAGACATGATTATAGCATAATTATGTCTATCTCACAATGATAATATACATTTAAAACAAGTTCTATTGTAGGTTTGACAAAATTTTAAGAAAATGATATTTTTAGAGTTGGAAACAGTTTAAATATAATTATACTAAAAAGAGAGGTGAGAACATGGACGGTAGTAGTGGTAGTCGAAGTACAGGCAAGGTATTCATATGTTGTCAAAATTGCTGTGACTGCACACTCACTGGATTTTGACCGTCTTTTGTTGTTCATATAGTATATGAATACCATTGTCCGTATCGAAAGCTGCACTATATCATGGTAAGCCGGGTATAGAGTTGATTTGTAAGTGACAATGGTATTTTTATACCTATTTTTACTTGTAGATTGACAGTCTATATCCGTCCTTATCACAGCAACTGGTTAGAGTTGTAAAAGATTGATGTGTTAAAGGAGGAAATGGACAGTGAATGTAAGAAATGACATTCCAAATGAAAATAGTGTAATCGTACAGCATCCTGATTACAAGACGGAGATCATTCAGATTCTTCGTAGCAATTTCACCCCCAAACTTATGCGAGAGCATATCCTTGATTATCATGAAAATGACATTGCAGCGGCAATGGAGCTGATGAATAAGGACGAGCGAAAAAGATTTTATAGTATTTTAGATACAATGACCTTAGCTGATATTCTTGAATATTCGGAACAGCGGGATGAATATATCAGTGAGCTTAGTATCCGTAAAAGAATTGATATTTTATCCAATTTTGAAGTTTCCACCACAGTTGAGTATCTTAGTCAGATAGAAAAAGAGGAACGCCAGACCTTGTTGGACTTGATGGATGATGAGGTCAAGTCCGAAATCAAACTTCTCAGTTCCTTTGATGAAGATGAAATCGGTAGCAGGATGACGACAAATTACATTGCTGTTCGCGCAGGGATTGGTATAAAGCAGGCGATGCACGAACTGATTGAACAGGCTGCCGATAATGATAATATTACAACCTTGTACGTTTTGGATGAAGAGGAATCCCTGGTTGGTGCAATTGATTTGAAGGATTTGATTGTTGCAAGAGAAGGCACAGACCTTAACAGTATAACTATGACTTCATATCCATATGTCTATGCCAATGAGCAGATTGAGGATTGTATTGAGCGGATAAAGGATTATTCTGAGGACTCTATCCCGGTTCTGGATTCCAATAATAAATTGAAGGGTGTTCTGACTTCACAGGATATTACCCAGCTTGTTGATGATGAATTGGGAGAAGACTATGCAAAGCTGGCTGGTTTGTCTGCAGAGGAAGATTTACATGAGCCATTAAGAAAGAGTATAGGAAAACGTCTTCCGTGGCTGGTTATACTTCTTGGACTTGGACTACTGGTATCCAGTGTTGTGGGGGCATTTGAACACGTTGTTGCTCACTTGACACTGATTGTTAGTTTTCAATCTCTCATTTTGGATATGGCGGGTAATGTAGGAACACAATCCCTTGCGGTAACCATTCGCGTTCTGATGGATGAGAAGCTGGATGGAAAGCAGAAATTATATCTTGTGGCGAAGGAAGCACGTGTTGGCTTGGCAAATGGATTTGTTTTAGGAGTATTGTCTTTAGTTTTTATTGGTTTGTACCTGATTGTGCTAAAAGGCCAATCGCCAATGTTTGCTTTCTCAGTTTCACTTTGTACGGGAATAGCACTGCTTGTATCCATCATGCTTTCCAGCATAACGGGAACGGTTGTTCCAATCATCTTTAAAAAATTGAAAGTTGATCCGGCAGTTGCTTCTGGTCCATTAATCACTACTGTCAATGACCTTGTGGCTGTTGTGACTTATTATGGTTTGGCATGGATTTTGTTGATTAATATATTAGGACTTTAACCGTGAATCAATAAAAGAGTTGGATGAAAACTAAATGAATATTGAACAAATAAAGGACAAATTACAGTCAAATGAATATGATTTTTTGAGGGAAGATAAGAATCTGGGCAGCAATATCCTTCTTCTGACCCTTGGAGGAAGCCATGCTTATGGTATGGAACAGGAAGACTCGGATCTGGATGTAAGGGGTATCGCATTTAATTCCAAAGAAGAAATCCTGCTTGGAACAGATTTTGACCAGGTGGTAAATGTAGCTACGGATACGACGATTTATTCCTTTAATAAAATGTTGCAGCTTCTGACCTCCAACAATCCCAATACCATTGAAATCCTGGGATGCAGACCGGAGCATTATTTGCAGTTATCTGATATAGGAAGAGAATTGCTGGAGCATAGAAAAATGTTCCTGTCTAAGATATGCATTCATTCCTTCGGCGGATATGCCGACAGTCAGTTAAGACGAATGGAAAATAAAGCAGCAAGACTGGTAGGGCAGGCAGAGAATGAAGCATATATTTTGAAGAGTATTCAAAATGCCCAATATGAATTCAGAAACCGGTATTATCCTCATCAGGACAGTGATGTAGCTCTTTATATCGATGAGGCAGTTCAGGAGGGCTATGATAGTGAGATTTTCATGGATGTTCATCTGCAGCATTATCCCTTACGGGATTGGACCGGCATGTGGAACGAAATGAAAGCCATTGTAAGCAGTTATAATAAAATGGGCAAACGGAATGAGAATGCAATCAGCCATAATAAGCTGGGAAAACACATGGCACATTTGATTCGCTTATATATGATGTGCATTGATATTCTTGAAAAAGAGGAAATCATCACATACAGAAGGGAAGAGCATGACTTGCTTATGAGTATCCGGAAGGGTGAATATCTGGATGAAAACAGGCAGCCAACGGCAGAATTTTACGATTTGCTGAATGAATATGAAAAGAGATTTGAATATGCCAAGAACCATACTGCTTTACCTGCGATGCCGGACTATAAAGCAATTAATGAATTTAAGATGTATGTAAATGAACGTATTGTAAGAGGAGAAATTTGATATGAATATGACTACAAAGCTAAAGGAGAGATTTTGCAAGGATTGCAATATTCCACTTCGGTTATTTCAGGAGCCTTATTTTACAGAGCGGTTGAGGGATTGCTGGCACAGCTTATGGAAGTGCCGGATATCCAACTGCCGGATTTGAGGGGAAAAGATATGTAAAAGACTTAGAACAAATTCACGCTCAGCACTACAATTCCAAGGACCAGTAATATAACGCCGGTAGCCCGGTTGAGGGTCTTGGTTTTGGCTTTGTTGGCTATGACCGCAGCAATTCTGGCAAAAATCAAAGTAAAAGCAATGCAGAGTAGGAGAGTTGCCAAATCAGGCAGACCGCCATAATGAAAGTGACTGACTGCTCCGGTTAATGCTGTAAAGCTCATGATGAATACACTTGTACCCACGGCACATTTCAATTCATAACCAAGTACGGTGGTTAATATAAGGAGCATCATCATTCCTCCGCCGGCACCTACAAATCCGCATATAAATCCGATGATGGTGCCGCCAATGATGGATTGCAGAAGCCGCTTTTTCTTCGAAACATTTTCCATGGACTCTTTGGTTGTCATGACCGGTTTTACAATGAACTTGACTCCGAGAAGCATTGTCATAACCACAGAAAAGCTTCCCATGGTGGTATTGGGCAGAAAGCTGGCAACATAACTGCCGATGGTGGTAAAGAGTAGTACGAATACCATCATGACGATACCGTTCTTAATATCTATATTTTTGTTCCTTTTATAGGTATAGGCACTTATGGCACTGGCAAGTACATCGCTGGCAAGTCCCACTCCTACTGCCATATAGGCAGGCATATCCAGAAAAGTAATCAGCATTGGTCCTATTACTGCTGCGGCACTCATTCCGGCAAATCCGGTTCCAAAACCGGCACCTGCACCGGCAAACAGGCAGACGATAATTTTAATGACAAGCTCCATAGGAAGATTCCTCCCCTTTATTTCTGCGAAAAAATGTTGATTTTAAACAGTATCAGTATAAAAATGTATAATCCGTTTGTCAAGGAATAAGAGAGAGTTTAGAAAAAAATCACATTTATAATGCCTTTCGTACAGCATTATAAATGTGATTTTGCTTGTATAAGAAGATTTAATTCATGGCAATGGCGTAATCGCTGGTATACATTTTCTGTAGAGAATCGTTATAATTGTGTTCCTCAGTCAGACAGAATTCCTTGGACCAGGTCATATAGTAAGCCCATGGAATTTTGCTGTGTTTCAATATCCCAACATCCGGAATAACACCAACCTCTGTCAGAGCCGCAACCTTATTGCCGGTGGTATTGGCAATTAGTTCTTCGTATTCTTTCTTATAGTCCGTAGCTGTGTGCGGCTCCAAATAAATGTCCCAGCCAATTACATCAACATAGGCATCCCCCGGATATCCGTCCTTTGTCGGGCAGCTCCAGACCCAAAGAAGATTGTCCAGATGCTTTTTATGTACATAATAGTCAAATACCAGCTTATATAATTCCCGGGCGATGTCTGGTCCTTTAGAGCCCCACCAGAACCAGGTTCCTTCGGCTTCGTGCAGGGGACGCCATAGAACCGGGATGGATTCAGCCTGAAAACGTTGTAACTCCGCTGCAATGACATCTAAGTCATGATAAAAAGCCTTCCGCTCCTTTGTTCCCTCAACAAGAATCTGGGATGGATCAAAGTCCGTATGTATGGAATAAAAGCTTTTATCCTCTCCTCCAATGGGAGAAAACCAGTGGAAACACAGACTGACTATTCCATTGGTGGTCTTTGCCCATTGAATGGCAGTTTCCACGGTATGCTTATTTTCCTCTACCTCTGTCAGGCATTCTTCGGAAGCATCAGCATAATTAATATTTGGTGAATAGGCCAGCAGCTCAAAGCCCTGCAGCTTGGGGTACTTTCCGGTCAGACTGTGAATATGTGTCCGCTCCTCCATAGGAACGGTCTGGGTATGCTGACCGGTAATGATTTTATTGCCGGCAGTGTCGTATAGGTATTGCAAAAGCTCTTTGGCCTCTTTTGTTGCGTTATTATTTACGGGTTTCATAAAACACCTCCATATAAAAATAATTATTGTATCCGGCGCATGATTTCCAGACACATTCTTCCGTTATGATATGGACATTTCCATGGGTCTGCGATTGGCAGTCTGTTTATTGGCATTCCGTCTGCATCTACTTCTGAATACCATTCGGAATTCGGTCGTGGATCAATCAAATGCTCCTCTACATACTGCCAGATATCCTCCGCAGCATTCTTAAACCGTTGATCATTGGTTTTCTGATATGCATTCCAAAAACCAATGATGGATTCGCATTGTACCCACCAGATACGGGTAGTAAGAATCACGCCATTTTCTGCTTCAGCCATGACAGAATGATTTTCATATGCCACTTCATAGATTTTTTCAGTCAGGTCCAGAATCATGGGAGCCAGCTTTTCGGATAATACTTTATCATCCAGTACGGTTAAGGCACGGTCAATCAGCCAGGTGGCTTCAATATCGTGGCCAAAGGAATGAAGATCAATAATGGAATGCATATCTGCATCAAAGAATACCTCCAGCCGATGGAGCTCCGGGTTATATACGGTATTATAGAATTCTTCTGTGGTCCAGTAGAGCCGGTTTCGTACCTCAGGGTTGTGGTCAACACGATATAATTCCGTATAGGCTTCACATACGTGCAGAAGGGTATTCATGGTTTTATCTGCAATTACATTGTTTTCTGATAGTTTGTCGTTTTCGGATGGAACAAAATCTATGGTATAGGCCTCACCATAACCATCCCCCAGCCTGCATTTCGATTCTACTGTGTGAAAAAGCTCCATTGCGATGGAAAGGGCCTCTTTTGTTCCGCTTGCATCATAATAAGAGGACAATGCGTAGATTGCAAATGCCTGATTATAGGTATGTTTGGTAGAGTCCTTTACCTTGCCATCATAGGTCACAGACCAGTAAACCCCGCCATATTCCCGATCCAGAAAATAAGTCTTTAAGAACTCAAAAGCATGGTCTGCATATGGAAGAACGGAAGCATCCTTTGTTTCCAGATAAACGTTGGAAAAGAACCAGAGAATGCGGCTGTTTAAGATACATCCCTTCTCTGCTTTTTTATTCAGGTTTAAATCAAAATCCAGGAGCCCATAGTATCCGCCGGCGT
>JAIECC010000426.1 GCA_029068665.1 Lachnospiraceae bacterium | reverse complement strand
GCTTAAAACGCATTCGTTTATACATATCTTCTATAAAAAATTGTAATAAAAAAGCCCTGAAGTCTAATAAAATCAAGACTTTAGAGCCTTAAAATCAACAGGGGATGAGAGAATCGAACTCCCACCAAAGGTTTTGGAGACCCCTATCATACCATTTGACCAATCCCCTATTTCAATGCTTTTAAGGTATGTACCTCTTATGAACTTGCCCTATTGAGAGCAGTTTTCAACAACCTTTTTCAAAGCACATTATCTATTATATCCATAATAAGAAGATTGTCAACCTTTTATTTTAAAGAGTCTCCCGGTATCATTCACCACCGGCCTTAAAATTATAGATTGGTTTTATAATTTTATCGACTTCAACCGTATCACCAATATTATTTACAATATCCTTCAACTCTTTATAAGCCATAGGACACTCATCTAATGTGTCCTTGTTTACAGATGTTGTATAGATGCCACTCATCTGTTTCTTAAATTCGGATACCGTAAATGATTCCTTTGCTTCGGACCGGCTCATTAAACGTCCTGCTCCATGGGGTGCCGACTGATTCCAATCATCATTTCCTTTTCCAGTGCAAATCAGTGAACCATCTCTCATATTAATCGGAATCAATAATTTCTCATTTTTCCTGGCAGATACAGCACCCTTTCGTAAAATCATGGCATCCGTGTCAATATAATTATGAACGGTTGTAAACTGCTCTTCCACATGCAGCTTCATACCCTTTACGATTTCATCTACCATCGCCTGCCGGTTTAATTCAGCATAGCGTTGAACAATTTTCATATCATGAATATACTGCTGAAACAAGTCACCGGATACATATGCCAATTGCTTAGGTATATTGGTTCTCTTCGTATTTTTATCTGTCTGGCTCGAACCATTTAAGACTTTGTATCCTTCATTCTGGTAATACTTTGCAACCTCCAGACCCAAATGCCGACTGCCGGAATGCACCACCAGATAAATAGTTCCATTATCATCCCGGTCCGCTTCAATAAAATGATTTCCGCCGCCCAACGTGCCTAAACTCATTTCCGCCCGTCTGGAATCTATATGC
>JAIECC010000425.1 GCA_029068665.1 Lachnospiraceae bacterium | reverse complement strand
CATCTATTTCGGAAATGGATTCTGCAGAGATGGATGAATTTATTGATAATATGGGTTTGATTTTGGGAGTATTAGGGTATAAAATTTTAGAACCTAGTGTGATAGGTGTAAATAATAATGTACCATTGTTTTATTTGCAAGAACGCTCAGGGGCAAATGCTTATGGAAAACCTAATTCAGAAGGATTTGTAATATTCAAGGATTCAGTAATTGCTCAGAATGTAGCATCATCTTTGTCGCAATCAGTAATTATGAAAAGGCAAAATTTGATAGAAAAGAAAATTATTAATGAACAATATGTTTTTACGCAGGATTGGCAGTTTAGTAGCCCATCACTGGCAGCGGAGATTGTTGTTGGATATAGTACTAATGGACGAGCTGCCTGGAAGGATAAAAGAGGAGTATCACTAAAAGAAATGGAATCTAAGGGGAAAGTCCTATGATAAATTCAGACAAATCAAAGCATCAAACAGAAGCTTCTTTTCTGTCTGGGGACTTAAAGGGGAAAAATCCAGAAGAATGACAGACTGTTTGAGTGGAAATGTGAAAATCAATAAACAAAGAGATAGCTATGACATTCTCAGTTTGAATACTTGAAATCGGAATATCTTATGCAAAGAGGAGAACGCAATGATATATTTATCACAATTCATATTCCCCTCCATAGAAATGGAGGAGAACTTTCTACATCTGATTCGGGAGACCTGTTTTACTACGGTATATCCTTTTCAGGTCTTGACAGAGCATGTGGTACATACACTGGATTTTGATGAACCGATTACGGTGTTATATGGGGGCAATGGTTCCGGGAAAACCACTGCGCTGAATGTGATTGCAGAAAAGCTTGGATTGCAGAGGGATGCCCTCTATAACCGGACTAATTTTTTTGGAGATTTTGTTGATCTGTGTGAAGCTGTGCTGGAAGGAGAAATCCCCAAGGACAGCAGAATCATCACTAGTGATGATGTGTTTGATTTTATGCTGAATTTAAGAAGTCTGAATGCGGGAATCGACACCAAAAGAGAAGAATTGTTTGAAAACTATCATGAAAACAAGCATTCGGAATTTCAATTGCAGTCCCTTGATGACTATGAACAACTGGTGAAGGTCAATCTTGCAAGAAGCAAATCCAAGTCCCAGTATGTGAAGAAACAATTGAAGAATAATGTGCGGGAGCATTCCAATGGGGAAAGCGGTTATTTTTATTTTACCAATAAGATTCAGGAGAATGCTCTGTATCTGTTGGATGAACCGGAAAATAGTCTTTCGCCGGAACGACAGCAGGAGCTGGTGAAATTCATAGAAGATTCTGTTCGATTCTTTGGCTGTAAGTTCATTCTTGCAACCCATTCTCCATTTTTATTATCCATGAAAAATGCCAAAGTATATGATCTGGACGCAAGCCCTATGCAGGTAAGGAACTGGACAGAATTGCCTAATGTCAGGGCATATTTTGATTTCTTTCAGGAGCATAAAGATGAATTTTAATTGGCAAAGGGATATGATTTATAACGAAAGCTGCTATGAGGCATTGACTGTGAAGAAAGTTTTTGCAGTTTATATTTTACGTGGTATATGTAATAAAATTATGATATAATGTACGCGAACACAATGAGCCAAGCGGCTGCAAAGCAGACATTTGGCGAATGTGCGCGAACCATGATGAAGCAAAGCGAAATCATGGTAATAATGTACGCGAACACAATGAGCCAAGCGGCTGCAAAGCAGACATTTGGATAATGGGAGTTTTGAAGAGTCCTAAACATAGATTGGATAAAGAGGAGAGGAAAATAATGAGCCAGCTGGTCTATACAAATGAAAGGTGTCAGGGATGTAATCGCTGTATTTCAGTCTGTCCGGTTCTGACTGCAAACTATTCCGTTCAATCAGAGGATGGGCAGCGGATTGAGGTCCATAGTGAAAATTGTGTGGCATGCGGTGCCTGCTTTGATGTGTGTGAGCATAATGCCAGAGAATATTATGATGATACGGAACAGTTTTTTCGTGATTTAGAGCGGGGAGAGCAAATATCTGTATTGCTTGCTCCGTCATTTCAGGCGAATTATCCGGAGGAATATGCCTCTATATTGGGTGGTCTTAAGGAATTGGGGGTCAATCGGATTATCAGTGTCAGCTTTGGTGCTGATATTACCACATGGGGATATATCAACTATATTTCAGAGCATGACCTGCAAGGCGGAATTTCCCAGCCCTGCCCTGCAGTGGTTAATTACATTGAGCATTATGCGCCGGACCTGATACAGAAGCTGATACCGATTCACAGTCCCTTGATGTGTGCGGCAATTTATGCGAGAAAATATATGCATATTACGGATAAGCTGGCATTTATCAGTCCGTGTATTGCAAAAAAGATTGAGATTACAGATCCTAATACATATGGTTATGTATCCTATAATCTGACCTTCAATCATTTTATGGAGTATGTAAGGAAGCACTATATCATCGGTGTAGACGCAGCAGATGAAATTGAATATGGTTTAGGTGCTGTTTATCCTACGCCGGGCGGTCTTAAAGAGAATGTCTACTGGTTTTGCGGTGAAGAGACATTTATACGGCAGGTAGAAGGAGAAAAGCGTGCCTATGCCTTTTTGGAGGATTATAGGAAGAGGCTGGCAAGAGGACAAAGAGTGCCGTTTATGATTGATATTCTAAATTGTGACAGGGGATGTCTTTACGGAACGGGAATTGAAACGGCAAAAAATGATTCAGAGGAAAACTATTACAATCTGCAGGAAATCAGAGAACGCTGTAAGAAAAACAGTGAAGGGGATCCGTTTTCAAAAAAACTCACCCCGGCGGAGCGTTTGGAGCAGTTTAACAGGCGGTTTTCCGAACTGGATATCCGGGATTTTATGCGGAGCTATACGGATAAATCCGGCAGTATTTCCCTGCGTGAGCCCGATGAGGAGAAGTTGGATGCTATATTCAATTCCATGAATAAAAGAAGCTGGGCACAGAGAAATATTAACTGTGGGGCCTGTGGCTACGGAAACTGTTTGGAAATGGCGGCAGCAATTTATAACGGCAGTAACATACCGGAAAACTGTGTCCACTTTATGAAGGATGAGATTCATGCATTTTCTGTCAGGCTGGAAGAGCAAAATAAAGAATTACGGCGGGCCATTCAGGAGGAAAAGGAAGGCGAGCTGTTTATTAATCAGATGATACATGCTTTTGCAAAAAGCATTGACCTTAAGGATCAGTATACAAAGGGGCATTCATTCCGGGTGGCAGAGTATGCAAAGATGATTGCAACGAGGATGGGATACAGCGACAAAGTCCTTGAGAATATTTATCATATTGCACTGCTTCATGATATCGGAAAGGTTGTAATTCCGGAAGGAATTTTAAACAAGCCGGGGAAACTCACGGATGATGAGTATGAAATGATTAAGCAGCATGCCCAGTATGGTTACGACATTTTGAAAGAGATTGACTGCCTGCCGAATCTGGCATTGGGTGCCGGATATCATCATGAGCGGGTGGATGGAAAGGGGTATCCAAATGGAAAGCAGGCAAAAGAAATTCCGCAGATTGCAAGAATTATTGCAGTTGCAGATACCTTTGATGCCATGAATTCCACTCGCCCTTACAGAAAATGCATGCCGATGGAAAATATTATTGCTGAGCTGAAACAGGTTTCAGGGACACAGTTAGATGCCGGCATTGTAGATATTTTGCTGGAACTGATTGAAGAGGGAGCTTTGGACGAGGTTAATCAGATAGGGGATATTTAATGCTGAGTGAATTCACTTATTGGAGAGGGTAGGTCAAAGGAGACTAAGATGGAGAGATTAATAGAAGAATTTGATGGCGTTAGAGAAATTGTTTATGTGGCCGATACGGAAAATTATGATTTGCTGTTTATGAATAAAGCAGGATTAAATGCACTGGGGTATGAAAAACGAGAGCAGGTAGCCGGAAAAAAGTGCTATGAATTGCTGCAAGGATTTCAAAGTCCCTGTTCGTATTGCACCAATGGTCAACTGTGCAGGGAGGAATTTTTGGAATGGGTACACTGCAATCCGGTTACGAATAAAACCTATCGCATTAAAGATAAGCTGATTCCATGGGATGGCAGGCTGGTTCGTATGGAGATTGCTGAGGACATAACAGAATATACCATACATGAAATGGAATCTGAAATAAAGACCCGATTAGAAAGTGAAAAGATTGTAATGGAATGTATAAAAATGATGTACTCTTCGGTAGAAACAGATGTTGCAATCAAGAATACACTGGAAATATTGGGGAAATATCTGGGTGGAGAGCGTACTTATATATTTCATGTACACGGAAAGAGTATGGACAATATATACGAATGGTGTGCAGAGGGTGTTTCCCACGAAATAGATTCTCTGCAAAATGTTCCTATAACGATAATAGAACGCTGGATACCGTGTTTTTATGAAAATGAATGTGTAATTATTGAAGATGTAGAGAAAATCAAGGAAGAATCTCCGGCAGAGTATGAAATTTTGAAACCCCAGAATATCCAATCGTTGATTACAGTTCCTATTATAGAAAAGGAAAGGCTGGCAGGATATTTTGGAGTAGATAATCCCAAAGCCGGTAATTTGAATGAAATATCCAACATTCTGAAAATGCTGGCCTATTTTTTCCAGTCTTTGCTGGAACGGAAGCAGAGAGCGGATTATTTGAAAAAGCTGGGTTATACGGATAGCATGACAGGGGCGCTGAACCGAAATGCATTTATCCGGGATACCATGCCGGATGATAACAGAGAGCTTGTGTCGGCCGGATGCTTTTTTGTTGATATTAACGGCTTGAAACGAATGAATGATACTAATGGACATGAAGCAGGAGATGAATTGATTCGGCGGGTCTATCGTACGATCTGTTCAGAGGTACAGAATTATCCGGTTTATCGCCTGGGAGGAGATGAATTTGTGGTATTGTGCCGGAATGCTTCCAGAGAAGAAATGGATGTTATGGAGCAGAATCTGCGGGAAAAGCTGAATAGTGATGCTGCTGTAGGAGCCGGTTATCTGGAAAATCCCAACGATTTAAATGTGATGATTGATGAGGCGGATCAGAAAATGTATCGGGCGAAGGAACTGTATTACAGCCAGCTTGAAATGAATTAACAATTGACAAAATCTTATGATTAAACTACAATTATTTTGAACTATTTTGTGATTTTATGAGGGTGAAAAAATGGATCAGGAATTAAAAGAACAATTAAAAAATGCTGGTGTAGACGTAGATACCGGATTGAAGCGCTTTATGAATAATGAGGCCCTGTATATGAAATTTTTAAATAAGTTTTTAACGGAACCTACATATGAGCAATTAAGGGAGTGTATTCAGAAGGAAGATTATCCGGAAGCCTTTCGGCAGGCACATACCCTTAAGGGAGTAAGTGCGAATTTGAGTTTGACACTTCTTGCAGACAAGGTATCTGAACTGGTGGAATTACTGCGTAACTGTGAAAATCCGACAGAAGAAGTATCTGCAAAAGCAAAGGAATATATGGATGAAATAACAGAAAGATATCTGGAGGTTTCAAGCATATTAACAGAGAATGAGAAATAGAAATATAATCTGTGGGATAGATGCTTTGATTACAATAAATTTGTTTGAGTAAGGAGTGAAAGGACAATGCAGGAACAGGATACCATATTAGTTGTAGACGACATGGAAGCCAACAGGGCGATTTTGTGTGAGATATTCCGTGCTGATTTCCGAATTCTGGAAGCAGAAAACGGTGCACAGGCATTGGAGATTATCAAAGAGGAAAAGGATCGGTTGGCAATTATTCTGTTGGATATTATTATGCCACAAATGGATGGTTTTCAGGTACTGGAACAGATATCGGAAGATATTATGAAAAAGGTGCCTGTGATTTTGATTACCGGTGATACGACTGACACAACGGAAGAAAAGGGTTACGAACTGAAGGTGGCAGATATTATCAGAAAGCCGTTTACGCCTCATGTGACCAGACGGCGGGTAGAAAATGTCATTAATCTTTGGAAGCATAAGAATAATTTAGAGCATCTGGTAAGAAAACAGACAGAGAAGCTGGAAAGAAGGAATCTCCAGTTGAAGGAGATCAATAATAAAATTATTGATTCACTGGCAGACGTTGTGGAATTTCGTGATATTGAATCCGGAGAGCATATTAAGCGGATCAAGGGCTATACCAGAATACTTCTGAATTATGTTGTTGAGCTTTATAAGGAATATGATATTACTCCGGAGCAGCTTGAAAAGATTGTGGAAGCCTCTGCCATGCATGATGTGGGAAAGATTGCAATACCGGACAATGTATTGCTGAAGCCGGGCAGACTGACAGATGAAGAATTTGAACTGATGAAGCAGCATACCGTAAAAGGATGCGATATTATTAATAAGTTCTCCTTTATCAATGATAAGGAATCTTTCCAGTATTGTTATGAAATCTGCAGACACCATCATGAGCGGTATGATGGAAGAGGATATCCGGATCATTTACAGGGAGAAGATATTCCGATTGCGGCACAGGTGGTTTCTCTGGCAGATGTATATGATGCTCTGGTAAGTGATCGTGTGTACAAGGCGGCATTTACCGCAGATGAAGCATACAGGATGATATTGAATGGAGAATGTGGAACTTTTTCACCTAAGATTCTGGAATGCTTTAAAAGGGCAAAGGAAGAGTTTGAAAGTCTTAAGAAGGTTACTTCATAGTGCTTATTTCAAGAATGAATATGCAAATCGCAGCGTGATGGGCAGGAAACTACCTGTTGCACTGCGATTTTTCTATAATGAGTAAAAGGATGATATGCTATGAGCAGGAAAGCATTAATTGCCATGAGCGGAGGTGTAGATTCTTCCGTAGCGGCATTGCTGATGAAAGAAAAAGGATATGATTGCATTGGTGTGACCATGAAGCTGTATGACAATGAGGAGATAGGGATTTCGAAAGAGAAGACTTGCTGCTCTCTGGATGATATTGAAGATGCCAGAATGGTTGCCCGGCGGATTGGAATTCCGTATTATGTGGTGAATTTTAAAGATGATTTTAAAGAAAAAGTGGTAGATAAATTTGTGAACAGTTACCTGCAGGGCCGGACCCCCAACCCATGCATTGAGTGCAACCGCCATTTGAAGTTTGAGCATTTGTATCAAAAGGCAAGGGAATTGGAGTGCGATGTTATTGTTACCGGTCATTATGCCCGTATTGTACAGGATGGGAATCAGTATCAGATGAAGAAGGCGGCAGACCCGTCCAAGGATCAAAGCTATGTATTGTATTCCCTGACACAGGAGCAATTAGCCCATACCATATTTCCTTTGGGTGACTTGACGAAGGAACAGGTGCGGGAAATTGCCCAGGAGCATAATTTTATCAATTCGGGAAAGAAGGACAGTCAGGACATCTGCTTTATCCCGGATGGAAATTACAAGCGCTTTATGATGGAAAACTATAATGTGAATATCGGAACCGGTGATTTTGTGGACCGTACAGGAAAGGTACTGGGTACCCATCAAGGTTATTATGGCTATACTATTGGCCAGCGAAAGGGGCTGGGAATTGCAGCGGAGAAGCCATATTATGTGGTTGATATTCAGCCGGAGCAGAACCGGGTGGTATTAGGCAGTAATGAGGATTTATTCCACTCTACTCTGGAAGCGGAGGAATTCAACTGGATGCTGAAGGATGATTTCAGCGGTAAGGTGATTCAGGCAAAGGTGCGCTATCGGCAGCAGGCCCAGGATGCTTATGTGAAACCATTGGAAAATGGAAGGGTACAGATAAGCTTTTTAGAACCTCAGCGGGCGATTACCAAGGGGCAGGCGGTTGTGCTGTACCAGGGTGATGTGGTGATCGGTGGCGGAACAATAGCAGGGGTTGTGGATGGGTGTTGACAGGTTTTTTTGACTGGTAATTGTGTAATTATTGATTTGGGTATATAATAACAGTGATACTTAAAATGAGTATAAAGTAGGTACAACATGGACAAATGCAAAAAGATGGTGGAATACCTGTTAGCATGGTATCCATCTCATGCCAGGGATTTGCCGTGGCGAAGAGATAAGAATCCATATCATGTCTGGTTGTCGGAAATCATGCTGCAGCAGACCCGGGTAGAGGCCGTGAAGGAATACTACAAGCGGTTTCTGGAGGCGCTTCCTACCATTCAGGATCTGGCAGATGTGGAAGAGGATCGTCTTCTGAAGCTGTGGGAAGGGCTTGGTTATTATAACCGGGCAAGGAATCTGAAAAAGGCGGCCATTACCATAGTTGAGGACAGGAAGGGCCAGTTCCCGGATACGTATGAAGGGATTTTGGCTCTGGCGGGAATCGGTGAATATACCGCAGGTGCCATAGGCTCCATTTGCTTTGATTTGCCCACACCGGCAGTAGACGGCAATGTGCTGAGGGTCTACACCCGGGTGATGGAAGATTCTTCCAATATTGATAAGCAGTCTACGAAAAAGAAGATTCGGGAACAGTTGGCAGAGGTATATCCCAAGGGGCAATGCGGTACATTGACACAGGCTCTGATGGAGTTGGGAGCAACCGTATGTGTGCCGAATGGGGCACCAAAGTGTGAAGAATGCCCTTTACGTGAGATTTGTCTTTCTCGTAAACATAACACCTGGCAGCAGTATCCGGTACGGGATGAAAAGAAGAGTCGTCGACTGGAGGATAAGACCGTGTTTGTTTTGCAATGTGGTGACAGGATTGCTGTACGGAAGCGGGGCAGCAAGGGGCTGTTGTCCGGTATGTGGGAATTCCCCAATGTAGAGGGAATTCTGGTAGAGCAGCAGGCAGCAGATGTGGCAGCACAGTGGCAGACGGCACCGGAGCAGATGAAAATGAATTATAATTACACTCATATATTCTCTCATGTGGAATGGAGAATGACTGCCTATTATCTGGCCTGCCGGAAGATGTGTAAGCAGTTCCAATGGGTGACTATGGAAGAATTAGAGCATGAAGTGGCGATTCCGTCAGCGTTTCGACCATTTTTAGATACGTTAAAGGAGGAAAAGTAAATGCATAGACCAACAGGGGAAACCGTATTAATGTATGGGTTTACTGACCCGCAGAGAACAAGAGAATTGCAGTATGTTATGGTGCAGATGGGGATTCGTGTAAAGACGATTCACGATGATCAGTTAGGGCAGACCGTGGGATTCCTGGCAGGGGTTAAGGATATGGAAGAAAATCCGAATCCGGAGCAGTATCCGCCGTTAAATGAAGAAGTGATTGTCATGCATAACTTTTCAATCAACAAGCGAATTGACTTAATGCTTACAAACATTCAGAAACGGGGATTGGAAGGAATCCCGTTAAAATGTGTATTGACCAGTACCAATAAGAAATGGACCTTCTATGATTTGGCAAAGGAGCTGGAGAAGGAGCATGCCATGCTGATGAGCGGGCAGCTTCCGGAAACACAGAAAGGATAGTTATATATTCTGAATCAGGAATTAATTATCGTATTAGATTCTGGCGGTCAGTATAACCAGTTGATTGCAAGACGGGTTCGGGAGTGTAATGTGTATGCAGAGGTGCATCCCTATACCCTGAG